>DATCZZ010000341.1:0-2347 GCA_036525635.1 Psychromonas sp.
TACACTACAATCTGGATTATCCGAAGCAACTGGATAACCCGCAACCGACTATTTTGACTCCTGAAAAAAATAGTTAGCGCCCGCTGTTAATCAATCGCGCCAATAATCTATATTCATCCTCTTTAATGGCATCTTTATAGATAACAATAAATTTTGCAGGGTGTTTTTTCTGAGTGGTTGGACCTGATAAATCACTTGCACTGCCCTGCAGATGAATAAACACACAAAAACCATTATAAAAAGAAGATGAACCAATTTCGCCACGGTTTACCTGCTTATTGGCATCTACAACCGCCACTTTTCCTGTATCGTTTAACTTTATCTGATAGGTTCTGGCATAGGCATTTTTCCCCGCAAAAAGTGCAATAATTAATAAAAACAAGGAAAATATCAGGCTTAACCAGGTTAACTCAAAAATGACCTGTAAAAATAAAATGAGAGAAAAGTACAAGGTAAAGACAACAACCCCACCATAAACAGAGGTCGTTACAGAAATATTATACTTTAACGCGTTTGAGCATGGCATCTATCATCTTAGCCTGTTCGACATCAGGGCAGGTTTTATGACCCATAAACCATGAGAACAAGTCAGGATCTTCGTTAGTTAATAAGCGCTCAAAAGTTAACTTGTCAGGTTCAGATAAATTATCATAAGCTTCATTGACAAAAGGGATAAATAACACATCGAGCTCTAACATTCCTCGACGACACGCCCATAACAAACGCGATTTATTGACGGCTTCAGCCATTACTTTGCTTTCCTATTTAAATAAAGTGCGCATACATCATAACAACAACAATTTATTCACAGCAACTACTGACAAATTAGGTTGTGAGCTATACCATTGTAAAATCAAATTACCGTATATAAATGAGGCCTAAAATGTTTAAACTGAGTCAACTCAAAGATATTAGCCAACTTCCCGACTTAGTACTATGCCCGCTAGACAGTTGGGATTTAATCAGTGTAACAGGTGAGGATCGCATTACTTTCTTGCAAGGGCAGCTTACCTGTGATTTGATGAATTTAAAACCGGGACAACAAACACTGGCCGCCCAGTGTAACCCGCAGGGCAAAGTTTGGAGTATTTTCCGAGTCATTTTGCTAAATGACAGGGTTCTAATGACGCAACCTAAGTCAGTTACGGCTAAGCAGCTGCCTGAATTACAAAAATACGCCGCCTTTTCAAAAGTTGAAATAAAAAAAGAAACAGAATACCAATTATTTGGTTTAGCTGGATGTAAATCTTCAGCTTATATTGCTAAAAATGTAGCTGCCTCGGCTATTCACGATCAAAGTCGCCTGCTAGAAGATGACAAAGGCGTCATCATCAAACAGCCCTACCCATCTTTACGTTACTTAATAATCATAAAAAATGAGCAAGCAAACGAGCTAATCGGAGAGCTAAAAGATCAGGCAACTGTTTACGATGATAGCTTATGGAATGCCATGAATATTGCTTCAGGTGTTGGCTTTATTGAGCAGGAAACATCTGGATTATTTATTCCGCAAATGCTTAATCTGCAAGCGCTTGATGGTATTAGTTTCACTAAAGGTTGTTATATTGGTCAGGAAACGATCGCGCGGGCAAAATACCGGGGAGTTAACAAACGGGCATTGTTTATCCTTACCGGTCGCGCAACTGAAGCACCCAAAGCCGGGCAAAATGTACAGGTTTTATTAAATAATAATTGGAAACGCGTTGGTACCATCATATCGGGATGTCAATATGGTGATGGACATATCGAAGTATTAGCTGTCTTACCAAAAGAGAGTAACACCGAGGATGTTTATCAAATACAAGAGATAGAAGGCTCTACCCTTTATTACGCCCCTCTCCCTTATGAAATAGACGAAGAATAATCCACCGTATAATACAAGGCGCAACACTTACTTATTGTGTTTCGCCTTATTAAACTCATTAATACTTACATGGTTATCGTTATAATTAAATTAACTTTAAATCACAAACCCATATAAAAAAGACGACATTTACCAGTACAGTAAAAAAGGTTATACTAATCACACTTTATTGACTCCCTCGTTCATTGATTTAAAGCAGGTTCGCGATTGAATCCAGAAATTAAAAGATTACGTGATAAAGCCGACGAATTTACTCGTCTACGGATACAATCAGCTGAATTGTTGATGAATGCGGACACGCTGACTGTGTTTCAGACGTTCCCTCTTCTGTTTCATTATAATCACCCTAGCCTTCCAGGATATATCAATGCGAATACCCCAGTTGGCATACAGCAATTTGAAGTTACCGAAAAACATAAAAAACAACTTTTTGACTTGTTTTCCTATCAAGTAGAGCCGCAGAAAGAAACTCAATCAGTTGAC
>DATCZZ010000342.1:0-4335 GCA_036525635.1 Psychromonas sp.
CCCAGTAAGATTGCGTTTGCTGAGCCCATATTAGCAAGGAACTCAGTTAAACCGGCCATGATTGCAGAAACCGGACCACCAACAACGTAAATCATGACTAAACCAGTTACTAAACTTGCAATTAATGGAATAATCAGAATTGGTTTAAGTGCCGCCATTGAATCTGGTAGCGGGAATTTTTCAGCAACAAATTTTGCTGCGTAACCTGCTAGGAAACCTGCAATAATACCGCCAAGGAAACCGGCACCAGTAGAGCTTGCTAACATACCGCCAATTAAACCAGGTGCAAGACCAGGGCGGTCAGCGATCGAAAATGCAATGAAACCAGATAAAACAGGTATCATCAGTGCAAAGGCAGATGCGCCACCAATAGCCATTAGAGCAGCAGCCAGGGTGCCTTCCTCTTTAAAGGCTTCGATACCGAACACAAAAGAAAGAGCAATTAACAAACCACCAGCAACAACAACTGGAAGCATATGTGATACACCCGTCATAAGGTGCTTATATACGCCCGATTTTTCTTTTTCTGCAGAAGCGCCAGTTTTAGCACCTTGGCTTTGGTAAACCGTTGCCTCAGCAAATGCTTTATTAATTTCTTGCTCGGTTTTCTTAAGAGCTAATCCGGTGCTTGTTTTGTACAGTTTTTTACCGTCGAAGCGTGATAAATCTACTTCGATGTCTGCAGCAATAATCACCAGATCAGCAGCGCTGATATCTTCTGCGCTTAATTGATTTTTTGCACCCACGGAGCCACGAGTTTCAACTTTAATCTGAATATTAAGTTCTTTACCTTTTTGGGTTAAGGCTTCAGCAGCCATAAAAGTATGAGCTACGCCAGTTGGGCAGGCGGTAATAGCAACAATTTTTTTGTTTTCTAGAGTCATTTTTCCAATCCTTTATTTCATTGGTTATCGTGTTGTAAATTGAACATTAGTTGTCTGGCTTATAACCTGTTTACCATCTTCAACACCGCCATTATTTGACTAGAACAACGTTGCTGAATCGATTTAGTAAGAATACTGAATCGATTCAGTTGTTATTGCAACTATTACAATCCATTTTTGGGTTTTCATTGTTGAGCGCGGGATCCGCGTCGCATTTTTATACAGATTATGGCGAATATCTCTCTCGGCTGCGGCCAATTTTCTATTAAATTTTGATTTATCGTGGAGGCCCACTCTGTTAATGTCAGACTCGACAGACAGTTTTCGATAGTAGACAAGATCAAGCGGAACTGATGAAGGTGAACATTCTTACTGGGTAAATTATCCCTAACAGTGGTGTGCAGCAGTCGCTTTAGTCAATAAAAAGGTTCGCACAGCCTATGCAATGCTGAGCAACTGGGGAGAATATAAAGCTGAATTGCTTGCAGTATAGAGAGCGCAAATAAAATCAATTTCGAAAGAGATACCAGAACTAAAAGCAATAAAATGAATTTTAATGTTTAACTAGCGGCGGTTTAATGGGAAAATGTTAAGGAGATTAAGAATCGTCGTTATATAGCCGTTATCATTCAAGATGCAAAAATCAGGCGTTAGCTCGGAGACTCGGACAAGGCACAACATAAAGACAATAGTTATTCTCTTAGCAAATGTTGTAACGGCTATATTAGCCAAACCACATTTTTATTGACACAGTATATGCTTTAACTTAATGATTTTATCCTATGATGAACTTGATCAATTTTAAATTTGGTAACTTATTTTTCTTTCACAACAGTTTTTTCATTTCGGATATAAAATGAATAAGAATGATCCTCTGCATGGCGTTAAGCTCGAACAGATATTGACAGAGCTTGAGGCAAAGTTAGGCTGGAATAAGATAGGCGAATTACTTAACATCCGCTGTTTCCTAAGCAATCCAAGCCTTAAATCGAGTTTAAAATTTCTGAGAAAGACCCCATGGGCACGCAGCAAAACAGAAGTGCTTTACCTGAAAACTTTTTTTAGTCAGCACCCGGCAAGCTCCTCCTTAATAAGAAAAAACATCACACGACAGAGGGAGGAATCTGCAAAAAATGCTGAAAACTCAGCATCATTTACCTGGCCCTCCCTGAAAGATAAACAGCCCCACAATTAAAACTGATGATAATTGTTCTTTCATGTTAAAGTCACACTGTACTGTTTATTTTTCTTAGATTAATAAGTTCATATTGATCTATACAAATAAACGGAAAAATAAATAATTATTTAAGCACTAGGAAAACAACACCAATGGCACAACAAAATAAATTTGATTACCGCATTACACAAGATGGTGATACATGGCATGCGGAAATCACACGTCGTGTTACAGCTCACAGAACAAGTGTATCAAAGCAAAAAAAAGGGTTTGAAAGTGAAGAATCAGCACTGATATGGGCTAAAGAAACATTAGCTGAATTTATAGCAAACCAGCAGGTAGCAACTAAACGCAAAGCAGACAAACGCATTCTCCGTAACCAATTAGCAGTCAAGGCGGAAGCAGAAAAAATTGCAGCAGCGGCTTTATATGAAAAAAAACGTCTCGCAGCAATTGAAGGGCGAGATCAACAGCAAGACGAAGAAACAGAATAATTATTAAAAATCTATAATGGATTTTTCTTATAGCAGGTTATACTTAACCTGCTAGCTGCTTCTTATATCAAATTATATTTTTATTCAGCAGCTACTGACATAAGCTGATATGTGATGGAACACTTGTATAAACTGATTATCTGCACAATTTTTTTATCGTTTTACTCGCACGTCCTTATTGCTGAAGAGGAGGCTGATGATATTTGCCTTAGTGAAAGTGAAGAGCAAAGCGTAGTCGACAATACCTACAATTACCTCAACACTAAGTTTTGTCAGCCAGCACTGTGGTTTGACGATTTCTTTGCTGATCAAAGAGTAACGGAAGATGCTCGCGCAGGGACTATGGTGCGTTGGTATAACGATTTTATCTGGCTGGAGGGGGAAGGTTTCTCATTTAAACCCAATCTAAGCGCCCGCCTTTATTTGCCGAAAATCAATAAAAAATTAAAACTTGTTATCGAGTCCGATAATACAGATACAACAGACGATCTTTTTCCCGGCGGTGGAACGGATCAGCCGAATAACGCGTTAGGCCTCAGCTATGATGTGTCGGTAAAAGAGCGCAGTAGTTTCAATATTAAAGCAACCATTCGTCCCAGTTTGGAAGCACGTTTTCGTTATGTTTACCCTTTCACAAGTCAAACTTTGTGGAGATTTACCCAAAAAGTTTATCAAAGAAAATCGGTGACAGGTGAAGCAACTCACTTTGATTTTGACCATTCATTCAATGAAAAATTTTTATTCCGCTGGGCAAATTTTGCCAAATTAGAAACTGATTTAGACGGTTTTGAATTTGGTACGGGTTTTACTCTGTATCACTATATTTCGCCCACACAAGCGCTTAATTACCGAACCAGTATCACCGCAAATAATAAACCCTATCATTATATTAACAATACTCACCTGGGTGTCACCTATCGCCATAATATTCTACGCAACTGGTTTTTTTATGAACTCATTCCTGAAATAAACTGGCCAAAGGATGCATATCAGGAACAAAGAAAAGAGCTCTCTTTTACACTGCGTTTAGAAGTGATGTTCAAAAATATATAATGCTGTCGTTTGGTCTAAATGGTGCAATTTCTTTACGGTGAAGCGCATTATTTAAACAGCTGCAGGCAGTAAATCTTATCCCAGCTTACTTGATCGGAAACTCTTGATAGTGCGCCCTAATTTGCTCCGCTATTTGCATTTTCAGTGGTCCGGAAATAAAGCATATATCCTGCTCTGGCAGGATCTTTAAAAACCTTTTAATCAGTTTGTCCTGCGGTGCAGGCGTTTTATCGACCCAGCTTGCCAACAGCACCCGATTAATATGGGACGGCAACGAACCCAGTGTCCCAATATCATTTTGATTGTGCACTAACAAGCCTGCAGTTGTACCTTTATCTAAGGTTAATACCTGGTAAAAATACAGTGTATGGTAATTTAATTGAGATTTTAGCTGGCCAGGTGTGGGTGGTGCACAACTTAACAATTTTTGCGCTAATATATCGCAATAACATTGTATAACCGATTCGCCAAACTGTTTTGCAAAGTCACAGGCGTTGATCTCTTCAGGGTTGAACCCCTCCAGGTAAAAATGGCTAGCACCGCGGGAGCATTGCAGAGCCTGGATATAAAAATAGTCATCGCCCAGAAGACGGCCCTGCCGATAATATTTCCCGGTTGTTTCTTTTAAGCACAAATCAAATTTTCCAATCTCCTGCTGATCCGCTATAGCGGGATTTAGATCCGCCATCAGGCGCCAATAATGGCGCTTATTTTTCAATTCAGTCCA
>DATCZZ010000343.1:0-3512 GCA_036525635.1 Psychromonas sp.
CCCCACCGAACTAACGGAAAACCCGATACCGGAGAAGGCAAGAATACCAATAATGGTCCCCCCCAATAAAGCCCAAATGGTCTGACCAACAGTTTCACCTGCAGCTTTAACGGCATCCATGCCACCTTTGATGCGCACCAGCATACCTTCAGCGACCACTATGGCATTATCCACCAACATGCCCAAGGCGATAATCAAAGCGCCTAAAGAGATTCGCTGCAACTCCATGCCGGCCATTTGCATTATCCACAGCGTACCCGCCACGGTAATAAGTAATACGGCACCAATAATTAAACCTACGCGTACCCCCATAAAGAACAACAATACCACAACAACAATTACCAAAGCCTGAAGGACACTTATTATAAAGCCGTTCACGGAGTTATTAACCTCTGCAGGCTGATCATAAATAGCCTCAATTTGCATTCCCATTGGCGTGATCGGCAATAGCTCCTGGAAACGTTGCTGCAGACGCTCACCGACCGCCACTACATTCGTACCGGACTGCATAGAAATACCTAACGTCAGTGCCGGTTTGCCATTACGGTAATACATCATACTCGGCTCTTCAAAATAGCGCCGCTCAATGGCCGCAATATCTTTTAAACGCACCAACCGCTTGGCGGCGCTTGCAATCAGCACTTCACCGATAGCCATTACTGAATTAAATTCACCGGTAGGGTGAATGCGTATGTAGTCATCGGCAACGCGAATTTTACCTGCGGGAGAGGCGACATTTTGTGATTTAAGCACATTGGCGATGGTTTGGGGGGTAATGCCTAATTCAGCTAATTTTGTACGTGACAGGAAGATATCAACACGTTCTTTTTGCTCGCCACCGATAACAACCTTACGTACACCGTTAACCAGCACTAACTCTTTTTTTAATTTATCGGCAAAATCTTTCAGATCCCTGTATGTATAGCCCTCACCTGACAATGATACGAACAGCCCGTATACATCGGCAAAATCATCAATAACAATAGGGGGCAGGGCTCCAGGAGGCAATTTATCCTGCATATCGGTTATTTTACGACGCAGCTCATCATAGATACCCGGCATATCAGCTGATTTATACTTGTCCTGAAACTCTATGCTCACCTCTGAATAACCGGGACGGTTAACCGTCATTTTCAACCGCTTTAACTGCTCCAACTGCTGCAGTGCATCTTCAACATGAAAGGTTACCTCGGATTCCACTTCCTCCGCGGTTGCTCCTGGGTAGAGGGTGATAACCTTTGCTTCTTTAATCGTAAATGCGGGATCTTCCAGTTTGCCAATTTTATCATAGGCAGTAATACCGCCACCGATTAAAATGATCACCACCAACCAGGTAACTACCTTGTTTACCACTGAGTATTCTGCAATATTCATCTTATTTCTGCCTCTGCTGGCTAATTTGAATTGAGTGCTTATGGTGCAGTAGCCGGGTCTGCCTGCTCAACTTGTTCCATCAAGCTGACTTCCTCACCTTCGCGCATAAAAGAGATACCCGCTATCACCACGCGATCTCCTGTCGCAAGTCCTTCGGTTACTTTGATACTACGGCCCACCATGCTGCCCACTCTAACCACTTTGGCTATCAGTTTTTTTGACTCGGGATCTACGACAAATACAGTGGGTTTCATATCGGAAGAACCTTTTACTGCAGTGGTAGGCAGAAGGATGTATTTACTGAGGGGGGTGTTAGAAGGCAACTCAATCTCAACATTAGCGGTCATGCCCGGTAATAAAGTTAACTGTTCTGGCTGTTCCATCACAAAGGTAACTTCAAAGGTTTGTGTTTGTGAATCAGCTTTGGTTGCCACCTCTTTTAAGGCTAGCGGGAAACGTTGCTTTGCTGCATCACCAAAGGAGGCAAACGCCCGGACATTATCTTTTTGGTCCCTACTGCGACTCATTATCCTCTCCGGCACATCAATTTTAATTTCGACTTGAGAAACATCACTGAGATTGAATATTTCCTGTTTTGCCTGAACCTCTTCAAAATTATCTACATAACGTTTAGCTATAATCCCATCAAATGAAGCAACTAATGTTGTATACTCAAGATCCTGTTGTGCTTGTTCAAGATTGCCCTTCGCAGTGCTAAAATCAGCTTCCAATTTGTCAAACTGAGTACGTGATATATAACCATCTGCGACCAGCTCTTTACCCCGTGTATAATCAGCCTTAGCCTTGTTGTAATTTGCCTCAATCTTATTTAAGGTGATTTGATAATCGGTCGGATCAAGTTCTGCGAGCAAATCCCCTTTTTTAACACTCTGTCCCTCTTTTACGTGGATTTTTATTAACTTACCAGGCACTCTAAATGAAATTTGTGCGCGTTGCACTGCTTCCACCCTCCCGGGAAAACTTCGAGCACTGCCAAGTTGCTCATCTTCTATAACCATAGTTTTAACCGGCCGGATCACCTGGGCTTTAACCGCCTCTTCTTCCTTACTACAGCCCCATAGACTGGCTATGGCCAACGTCAGTAACACGATTTTATAAAGTACGTACTTCATAAGATGCTCCATTGTTAAAATTGATAAACTTTATTAAGAATAGCTTGTATTTCCTTAATCAAGTTGTGTCTGAAATTAAATAGCTAAAAATGCCACTGCAAATAAACTGTGTTGTAATTACTGCCGCCTTTAATGCGGCCAAATAGTGAACTTTGCTCGAAGATAGCAGAGCGGTGATGAATCGAGTAACCCAGCCACAATTTATCCATCTGCGAAGAATTAAAAATGTCGCCTAAATTGATATCCAAAGAAAAATCTAAGTAATTCAATATCTTGCTTCCATTTTCGTAACCTTTTTTTGCAATCTCAGTTTGTTCAATATAGGTTAATTGTGAAACATAAGATAAACCTTCAGCAAAACCAAAACGCCAACGAGAAGGCCAAGTAAAAGTATAATAGGCTTTAATAGCAAGTATCCCTTCGGCAATCGGATCCTGCACCTCAGATTTCAGGTGATAAGCAAAACCCGATGTTATATATAGGTCTATTGGTATGGCAAATAAACTTTCAGCAATGGGAATACCATAAAAGAGAGAGGTCAGGCGGTTATTATATTCATCTTTTTCTGATTTGAAGCGAATAATCTCACTGATATTAGAAGGTGTACCCCAGCCAAACGCCCAGCGGATATAATGATTTTCTGGTAGGGTTAATTGTCCGCGATCCTTTTTATCGTTAAAGAAACCAAAACCCAAGAAATACTCGCCTTGGGTTGGTGAATTAATCAGAGATGTATCGTAAGTCCTGCGACCTAATCTTGTTAAGTTTGCTTCTCCTAATAAATATAAGTTGCTGTAAACATGATAACGAACTTGTGTTCCGACTTGAAGATCCATATCACCGCCAATATCAACTTGGTTTAAACCATAATAAATATTATTAAATTTACTACTTTTAAAACGTAACCGGCTACTTAAGTCTATATCAAAATATTTGTAATCAATACGATAGATAAGTTTTGTATTCGCATATTGGCGACCGTCTGAATCGCTCATTAACTCAACT
>DATCZZ010000344.1:0-3395 GCA_036525635.1 Psychromonas sp.
GAGTTAATTCAGGCAAAAGCACAACGTAACACTGCTGATTATGATTAACCCTACTAATAACGATTAATTTGCAGCATACAAAACGACTTTAACAGAGAGTGAAAATACCATGAGTGACCAATTACAGCGCTTTATTTTTGAAGATTACCAAATTCGAGGTGAGATAGCCCAAGCCCATAATAGCTTTAGCGAAATCATTAAAAAACATCATTACAGTGTTGAAGTGGCCAACCTGCTTGGGGAATTATTAATCGCGACCAGCTTAATTACTGCAACACTAAAATTCGCTGGCAAAATAACGGTACAGCTACAGGGTGATGGCCCGTTAAGTTTGGCAGTGATCAATGCCAATCAAGATCAAGAGATGCGAGGCACCGCACGCGTTGAGGGAGATACTGCGGGTTTATCTTTTAAAGAGCTCGTTGGTAAGGGGCACCTGATGATCACTATCTCACCTGAAGAGGGTGAACGTTATCAAGGCATTGTCGCCTTGGACAAAGCCTCGTTAAGTGAATGTTTAGAAGATTATTTTATCCAATCTGAACAGCTGGCAACGCGTATTATTTTACATGCCAGCTGCAAAAACAAAGCACAGGCCGCAGGTTTATTATTACAAACCCTGCCTGCCGTCAACCAAGACCATGAGAAAGAGTTTCAACATGTTTCGGCATTAGCCTCTACCGTGAAAGAAGATGAATTATATACATTGGCAAATGACCAATTATTATATCGTTTATACCATCAAGAAAAAGTGCGCTTATTTGAAGCGCAACCAATCACTTTTAAATGCAGCTGCTCAAGAGAGCGTTGCTTAGCATCACTTGCTTCCATCACGCCGGAAGATATTCTGGAAATGTTAAAAGAGCAGGGCAGCATCGAGATGCACTGCGAATACTGCGGCAGCGATTACCACTTTGAAAAGGATGACCTGCAAATATTGTTGAACGGAGGCCATGCCATACAACACTAAGTGTTAACCGTCAAAAAGAAAAATTTTCCAAGACTAAAAATCACTTTCATCAAACAGAAACTGCGGAGCCTTCACATTCTTGATATAAAGGCTCTGTTTTTTTATATAAAAATAGCTCGTTATTTGAACTAGATCTCTCCAAGCACCCCACTAATATTTTACTCTGGTAGCATGATTCTTATCCACTTTACAGGCTGAACAATGCCCACTTAATCATTTCTAACCATTTTATTAAACTGCTTGAGGGAAATTGAATATGACAATGACAAACACATTTTCTGCTGAAAAATTAAGTAAATACGGTATCCAAAATGTTCCTGAAGTTATCTATAATCCAAGTTATGAAAAACTATTTGCAGAGGAGATGTCAGAACATTTACAAGGTTTTGAAAAATGTACTGTCACATCAAGCGGCGCCGTTGCCGTTGATACTGGAATTTTTACCGGCCGCTCACCAAAAGATAAATACATTGTAAAAGACGATACAACTCGCGATACGATTTGGTGGAGTGACCAGGGTAAAAATGACAACAAAGCGATCGATCAGGAAACTTGGGATTATTTAAAACAGATAGTAACTGCGGATCTTTCCAATCGAAGGCTCTTTGTCGTGGATGCATTTTGTGGCGCCAATGAGAACTCCCGTTTAAAAGTTCGTTTCATTATGGAAGTTGCCTGGCAGGCGCATTTTGTAACCAATATGTTCATCCGCCCTACACCGGATGAGCTGGTTGATTTTGAGCCTGATTTCGTTGTTATGAATGGTTCTAAAACCATTAATCCAGAGTGGAAATCGCACGGATTAAACTCGGAAAACTTTGTGGCTTTCAATTTGACGGAAAAGATTCAGGTAATAGGAGGAACTTGGTACGGTGGGGAAATGAAAAAAGGGTTATTCTCAGTAATGAATTACCTGCTGCCGCTTAAGGGCATGGCCTCCATGCACTGCTCAGCCAATGTCGGGGAAGCAGGCGATACCGCCATTTTCTTCGGTTTATCAGGTACCGGTAAAACCACCCTTTCAACAGACTCTAAACGCAAATTAATTGGTGATGATGAACATGGCTGGGACGATGAGGGTGTCTTTAACTTTGAAGGTGGCTGTTACGCAAAAACAATCCGCTTAAGTGAAGAAGCTGAGCCGGATATTTTTCACGCCATTAAACGCGACGCATTACTTGAAAATGTAATTATCGGCCCCGATGGCGTGGTGGATTACGATGATGCGAGTAAAACCGAAAATGCACGAGTTTCATACCCCATCCACCATATTAAAAATATTGTTAAGCCCGTTTCAAAAGGTGGCCATGCACAAAAAGTGATTTTCTTAACCGCTGATGCATTCGGAGTTCTGCCACCCGTTTCTAAACTGACTAAAGCACAAACGCAATATCACTTTTTATCTGGTTTCACTGCAAAATTAGCGGGCACAGAGCGCGGTATTACAGAACCAACACCAACCTTTTCGGCTTGTTTCGGGGCGGCCTTTTTAACTCTGCACCCGACAGTATACGCAGAGCAGCTAGTTAAACGCATGGAAGCCTGTGGTGCTGAAGCCTATCTGGTGAATACCGGTTGGAATGGCACAGGTAAACGTATCTCAATCCAAGATACACGCGGCATTATCGATGCAATCTTAGACGGCTCGATTGAAAAAGCGGAAACTACAATAGTGCCGTACTTTAACTTAGAAGTGCCATTAGCATTACCTAACGTTGATAGCGCAATTCTGGATCCGCGCAATACCTATGCAACACCTGCAGAGTGGGAAGAAAAGGCAGAAGAGTTGGCCAACCTGTTTATTAAAAACTTTGAACGTTATACCGACAAGCCGGAAGGCCAGGCACTTGTTTGTGCAGGACCGCAGCTGACAGCAGCGCTTGTTTAAGTTTTAATAAAACACACAAAAACCAGTTAAGTGATTTGCTTAACTGGTTTTTTATTTCATAATAAGAAACCGATGCAAAGTAAATCCTGAAGACCCTGATATGGTATTACAACTGCTTAAATAAATGCTCTGTTAATTGCAGTGCACCGTCCTCACAGACTTGAACGGGCGGATACTCCTGCTCCTCTAATTGCTCAATAATATCCCTCAAATGTGCTCCTTTTAGCTGCGTTATTTTAACCTCGGCAAAAGGTACCCTTGCACTTAAAAAGGCGTTTAAAAAAGGCGTTTCCGGCCAGTCCGGGCGCTCAAGAGTAATGACTCTGACTTTTTGATAGGCGGCGAGAGCCGCTATTTCACAATAGCTGCCGTATCCCGGTTTAGTTAAAATAAGATCACTGTTTGCAACTAACTCCAAAAAAGGCAGCCCTAATTCACTGAGTTGACTCATATCGTCACGCAGCCCCTTCTCTTCCTGATCCACCAGCCAGTGCCAGCCGGCCATACGCGGCCAATTTTTAAGATCAAGCTGCATCG
>DATCZZ010000345.1:0-3861 GCA_036525635.1 Psychromonas sp.
TACCTTAGCTTTTTCATCTCGCGCGACAACCTCCTGCGCATACTCCTCAGGAAAAACATCAAAAGGGGTTAAACCAATAAGTTCTTTTTCGGTTTTACCGGTAAGCCTCTCCATTGCCTTATTGCAGCTAACAAAACGGCCGTTTAAATCTCGGTGAAAAACTAAATCTGGAGAGGTATTGAAAAAAGACTTCAATAAAATAGCAGCTTCCACAAGTTCCTGCTGGCTCTTTTTGCGCTCAATAATCTCTTTTTCTAATTCATGAGTTTTTAGCAGGTCTTTTTGACGCATCTCCTGAAGACTGGCAACGGTATTACCTAAATGCTCTCTCGCTTCTTCCAGATCACCAACTACTACGGTTAAAAAATAGACGGCCCAAGGCGTTATTATCAGTCCTATCAAGATTGATCGGGAAGCATCCGCTATACTTAAGGGCTCATTGAAGTAGATCGCGAGTAATACTTGTAATGCTGAATCAGCACTGATAATGGCAATCGCGAGTAGCAAACTAAAACGAAAAACCCCTAAACGTTTTAACAGGGCAACATAATAACGCACCCAAGTTTTAAGATTAAATATCCGCACATTTACTCCAGTAAATTGAAATATAAAGTGGTTATTGTATACCTAAATAACTTATTGATGTAAAAATAGGATGCGCTTAGCTGCTTACTTTTATAAAATTTTGTCAAGTGCGACAGGCATATACCCAAGTTAACTCAAGATGCAACCCTTGAAAAGGAAATATCCATTATCATCATCTTGTCTCTTGTTCAGGCATCCGGCGAAGCTCTGAATCTTGAAGTAATTTGGCGATGAGCTATAAATAACAGGTTAAATACTGGATTGAAATAGGGTGAATTTTAAAAAAAAACCTTGTTTTTTGTAATTAAAGTAAACCTTTTCATTTCATGGTTTTTAATTCTGTACAACACGTCTATAATGCACGCTTTTAATTTCTATATTTTAATACATGCAGTTGCATGTTTACTGGAGTTTTTCCTAATGGCAATGCCAGATATCGCAAACAGTGCACAAGCTCAGACTGAAGGTAAACTAGATCGAGTTGGAATGAGTAATATTGAATTACCTATTATGGTTCAAACTGATGATTGCCCGCCACAACAAGTAAGTGCAAGTGCCGAAGTATTTGTTAATCTTGGTGATCCACAGGCAAAAGGCATTCATATGTCGCGCTTATATCTGCAGCTTGATGAACTTTCGACAGAGTCCGAATTAAATCTCACTACCTTGACAGAGTTACTCCACGGTTTTATCGCAAGCCACTATGAATTAAGCCAGCAAGCTTTTGTTAAATTTTCATTTGACTATCATCTACGCCGTAAATCATTAATTAGCGAAAAACGTGGCTGGAAAGCTTACCCAGTTATTATTATCGGCCAGCTGAACAATGGTAAACTTGAATTTGAGCTGCAAGTAAACGTCCCCTACTCCTCCACTTGCCCATGCTCTGCCGCATTAGCTCGACAACTTATCCAAAAAGCTTTTTCCCAAAAATACGATCAGCAAACTGAAATTAATAAAGATGAAGTATTAAAGTGGTTGGGCTCAACAAAAGGTATTGTTGCTACGCCGCACAGCCAGCGCAGTATCGTTGAGGTAAAAGTTAAGCTAAGCAAACTAAACCAATCTTTTCCTATTATTGAACTAATTGATTTAGTTGAAAATACATTAAAAACCCCGGTACAAGCTGCAGTAAAAAGGGAAGATGAACAGGAGTTTGCTCGTTTAAACGGTCAGAATTTAATGTTTTGTGAAGATGCGGCCAGACATCTGCAGCATGCCCTTCACCAGCAAACTAAATTTGATGATTTTTGGTTACGTGTAAACCACTACGAAAGCTTACATGCTCACGATGCGGTTTCAATCACCACTAAGGGTATTATAAACGGCTACTCAGCTTAAAGAATTACGCTTGCAATATGGGAGCTTACGCTCCCCGATTAATGTATACCGACCTGATCTCTTCCTGCCATTTGGGCATCATTCAAACCAGCTTCAACTTCGGCCAGTAACATTTTCGGTGTAGTAAGTTCACTTGGGAAAAGACTTGATAGCCCGATGCTGACAGTCAGGAAACCATTACCAGAAGAATGCTCATGCTGCAGTTTTAAGTCTGCGACATCAAGACGTATCTCTTCAGCAATTTTTAGTGCTTTTGTTGCGTTACCACCTTTAATCATTATAACAAACTGCGAACCACTGTATCTTGCAACAAAACAGCCTAACTCTTCACTTTTAGCCTGCAACCTGGCAGCAATAATCTGTAAAGCTTGATCGCCTCGACCTTGACCATAATTATTGTTGTAAGCTTTAAAGAAATCAATATCACACATTAGTAGCGACAACAACTCCTGCTCCTTCCCGGCGATGTTCCACTGTTGTTTTAACTGGATCTCAAAGGCGTAACGATTGGCAATATTTGTTAATTTATCAACCAACACTTGTTCATCATTATCCGCCGTCGCCTGCTGCATAAGCTTTTCTGCTTGTTTTCGCTCGGAGATATCTTTTGCAACAATAACAATAAAGTGCGACTCACTCTCCTGCTCCTTATGCACCTCATACCAAACATGGCTACCATCGGCATAGATCATCTCCTCAAAAGAGACAGACGAGCCTGAGTCAATAACCTCCTGATTGTAGCGCTCGGCCCAGTCCGTATGCAGTGATGAATGAAGCTCTTTAAGGAACATTCCGACAATTTTTTCAAAATCGACACTGAGCAATTTAGCAAAAGATTTATTAGCAGCAATTATGCGTCCAGCGGAGTCAATCAGTCCCATTGGATCAATGCTCTTCTCCAACAACGTCGTCAGTATAAGACCTTGTTTTATAAGTTCTTGTTCAGTTTCTAAACGTTGTGATTTTTCACTGAAGATTTGCTTATTAAGGTTATGCATATCGGTAATATCATGGTCAATCGTTAGCATCGCAAACACATGCTCTTGATTATTATATAAAGGTATTTTACTGCTATTAAATAAACGTAATTTATCATTTTGCTCAATCCATTCTTGTGCACTATAGGTTTCACCTTTCCAGACTGGTAGCTCTTTTTCGTAATCTTTTTCAATGCTGGTTAAGGATAGCAATTCCTGGGTACCCTGCCCCGTGGCATTTATAGTGCAGGTATTATGTGCGTCAGCCCATGACTGATTACAAGTAATAATCTTTCCCTGCGGCGATTTAAGCATGACCTGCTCAGGAATAGCGGCCAATAGCGCGGTCAATAATGCACGCTGTTCTGCTAATTGCCGCTGCATTTCCAATAGCGCAGTAATATCTTTTAAATGGCACAACCAAGCAGTTTGCCGTTTGTAATGAATACGTTTGGTGGAAACTTCTATATCTAGGTAATCGTCACCTGCCATTAAACGGATTTGCGAAGTCTCAATCTTTGTTTGATGACTGGCATTGTTAATTAAGCGTGATAACAAGAGTTGATTTTCAGATTCTTTGAAGAGGTATTTTTTTTTATTTTTTTTAAAGGGGAACAGCATTTTAATTTCATCATTGAGATAAAAAATATCATCTCCACCTAATGAAAAAATAGCTAAGGGGTAAGGTGACGAATCCACAATATCGTCAAATTGTTCATCCTGAATACGTTTACTACGACGATAAACCATGAAAAAAGTGCTAAGACAAAAAAATATCAGCAGGTTTCTAACCATCTCGGCAGAGGCACCCCATAAAGGCAGACTTGCCTTCGCTACCGCTGACGTTATTTTATCTGTCATAGGATCAAGTTGCTTCCCCCACTCAATCCAATCTAAAAAGTTTTTTTGTTGCGCTGACGTGTAAGCAAAAAGGGGATTCTTTGATGGTTGCAGTTCA
>DATCZZ010000346.1:0-3710 GCA_036525635.1 Psychromonas sp.
CTAAATACCACGGCGCTGAAATAACGCTATCGGCTCATTATGTCGCGGAAATGGCGCGTAATAAATTGATTGAACTATTCGGTTCAGAACGCAGCTACAATGAAGGTTTCAGCGTCTACACCACGATCAATAAAAACGATCAGGAAGCCGCTAACAAGGCGCTTCTTAACAACCTGCATAATTATGATAAACGCCACGGTTACCGCGGTGCGAGTAAAACCTTATGGGAAGCCCCTGCGGAAAATTGGACTAAAGAGGCTATCATTGCAAGTTTAAGCGAAACCCCTAGCTTCGGCGATTTATACCCGGCGGTAGTGGTAAATGTCGCGGAGCAAGAAATTAAAGTAATTAGTAAAAACAGTAATGGTGAAGTACAACCCATTGATTGGGATGGCCTAAAATGGGCAAGACCATTTATAACTGATGCCAGACAAGGCCGAGAGCCGCAAAAAGCATCTGAGATTTTAGCCGTGGGGCAACAGATATGGGTTCGCGAAGTTGAACAAAAATTAGAATTATCTCAATACCCCGATGCCAGCGCGGCATTTGTTTCACTTAATCCACAAGATGGAGCGATTACCTCTCTGGTGGGCGGTTTTAGTTTTGTGCAAAGTAAATTTAACCGCGCAACACAGGCAAAACGTCAGGTCGGTTCAAATATAAAACCTTTTATTTACTCTGCTGCACTGGATAATGGTTATACGCTCGCCACCCTGGTGAACGATGCCCCGATTAATCAGTGGAGCGGCAGCGCGGCCTGGAGACCTAAAAATTCACCGGAAGTTTATGACGGCCCGATTCGTTTACGGCGGGCGCTTGGACAGTCTAAAAACGTCGTTTCTGTTCGTTTGGTACAGGATCTAGGTTTAACAAAAGTTATCAGGCAATTAGAAAAATATGGTTTCGATAAAGCCGATCTGCCCCAAAATAATACCATCGCCTTAGGTTCAGCATCTATTTCTCCCCTAAACCTTGCCACAGGGTATGCAATCATCGCCAACGGTGGATTTAAAATAGAGCCTTATGTAATAGAACGTATTGAGGATGCTTACGGCACCATTATTTATCAGGCAGCCCCGAAAATCGTTTGTACTTATTGTTCTAAACTTTATGCGCAGCAGGAAAATACGCAACAATTTACCGCGACACAAACGGCGCAGGACAAGGGAGCAAATATCTGCCCTATTGCGCCCATCAGTGAAGCGCAAATCGCCCCTGCGATAATCAGTGCTGAAACCGCCTTTTTAACCCGCGAATTATTAAGAACAGCAGTATGGGGAGGTGGTAGCTGGCAGCATAAAACAGGTTGGAACGGAACGGGTTGGCGGGCGGCACGTGCTTTAGAACGGCAGGATATGGGCGGTAAAACAGGTACCACCAACGATTCGAAAGATGCATGGTTCTCAGGTTTTGTAGGTAATACTGTCGCCACCTCATGGGTTGGATTTGATGACTTTCAGCGAGAATTAGGCAGAACCCGCTATAATAACAATCTCGGTAAAGAACAAGCGACAGGCGGGGAGTTTGGTGCGAGCACAGCGCTACCTGCATGGATCGAATTTATGCAGGCAACAGCCTTGTCAAAACCAGTGCAGACGGTTGATATACCCGAGAAGATATCGACAGCACGTATTGATCGCAAATCAGGACTGTTAACTTATCAAACGGATCACACCACTTTATTTGAATATTTCACTGAAGATACTGTGCCGACAGAATATATCAATCGAGCGACTGATGCCGAAGTTAAAATATTTTCTCAGGGCAACCACTCAACACCGGGTAATGCCCCCTCTTCCCAAGATGATTTATTCTAGCAATATGTTGCAAACGAAAGCCGGTGCAGGTGCGCTGGCTTTTTTCGACAGAGAATCACGATCAGTCCCACTCAGCGCAATAATACTATTCCAGCAATAATTCGGAAAATAGATTGATGGTCTGAAAAAAACGCATCTCCTGTGCGGGTTTTTCACTATCCGGCGTGTTAATACCACGCAGATGCGCAACCCCTGCCTGCTGCGCAGCCAGCAGAATTTTTTCACTGTCATCAATAAATAAAGACCGTCTAAAATCCAATCTATGCAACTTAGCAACCCTTTGCCAGAATTTTACGTTTTCCTTGGCAATCTGATAGTCATGGCTAGAGACTATGGCTTCGAAATAATAACTTATTCCACACTCTTGCATCTTTAAATCGATACCACTGCGGTGGGCATTGGTTAATATGATAATCCGCTTGTTTAGCCTTTTCAAATACTCCAAAAACCATAACGTATCACTGCGTAATTGAATTTTATGCTTGGTTTTATGCTGTAATTGATGAATGTCCAAACCTAAGGTAGCACTCCAATAATCATAGCAGTACCAATCTAAGCTCCCGGTTACTTTGGCATACTGAGCAAAGACATGATGTTTTGCTTGTACTAACGGGAGGTGCGATTTGTGCGCATATTGACTTGGCACATACTCCTGCCAAAAATGGTTATCATAATGCAAATCAAGCAATGTTCCATCCATATCCAGTAAGACCGTATCGACCTCTGATGCCAGATGCATAAAGTACCTCAATAAGTTGTAATTAATTCATTGTTACTTGTAAGATAACATTTTATTCGCCGGTCAAAGAGAGTTTATATGAGTCAATCATCACCGACATTACCGAAAATCCTCAAACGAAGCCTTGTTGCCAGCAGCCGATTTTTTAAAATTGAAGCATTGCAGCTAAAATTTAGCAATGGGCAGCAGCGTGAATTTGAACGCATGCAGGGTCACCGTCATGGTGCGGTACTGATTGTACCATTTTATGATTCTGAGACGATTTTACTGATCCGAGAATATGCTGCCGGCACGCACTCCTATGAATTAGGTTTTCCAAAAGGAATTATTGATCCCGGCGAAACACCCGAATACGCGGCGAACAGAGAACTAAAGGAAGAGGTTGGATTTGGTGCCGGGCGATTTCAAGAACTCAAAAAAGTGACAATAGCGCCCAGTTATTTCAGCAGTGAAATGACCCTGTTTATGGCATTTGATCTTTATCCGGAAAAAATTGAAGGTGACGAACCTGAACCATTAGAAGTGATAAAATGGCCATTAAATAAAGTAGACGAATTATTAGCGCGCGATGATTTTCAAGAAGCACGCAGCATAGCAGCATTATTATTAACATTAAAGGCGCTTCAAGAGAGCCAATAAGCGGCTTTATCGGGATAATATTTTTAGGGCCTGGTTGCGGGGATCGAAAATAATCCCCACTAACATAATGGCAACAGAGACAGACACTAAAACAATCGATTTAAACCGTTTAAAGCCGCTACGCGATAAGCTTCTGCCATCGTCGGGTAGTTAAAGGTGGTATTAACAAAATACTCAATATTATTACCTTCACCCTGCTGTTCCATTATTGCTTGCCCGATATGAATAATTTCTGCAGCCCGTTCGCCAAAACAATGTATACCTAATACCTCTTTTGTTTCCCGATGAAAGAGTATTTTCAGACTGCCCACATCAGAGCCTAAGATTTGTGAACGCGCTAAATCTTTAAACTGCGCACGGCCTACTTCGTAAGGGACTTTTTGCTGGGTCAACATCTGCTCGGTTTTACCAACGGAGCTAATTTCGGGAATAGTATAAATACCCGTTGGGATATCTTTTATCCGTTTTTTCTTACCGTCCCGGGTCAAAATAAAGCGTGCAGCAACTCTTCCCTG
>DATCZZ010000347.1:0-4666 GCA_036525635.1 Psychromonas sp.
TTAAGCAGTGCGCTCAATTATATCAAGGCTTGAACTGTGTATCCCACGGTAATAAATCGCTTAAATCAGCACCTTCTTCTCGGTTTGGGAGCGCTTCGAACAGCTTCTGAAAATAAAAATAGGGGTTAATATCATGTGCACGGCAGGTCATGACAATACTGTAAAGTATTGCACTCGCCTCTGCGCCTTTGACTGATTGTGCGAACATCCAGTTTTTTCTCCCCGTGGTAAAGGGCCGGATATCCCGCTCAGTGACATTATTATCAATGCCCAATTCACCGTTTTCAACATAGCGCGTTAACGCTTGCCAATTATTCAACGTATACGATACAGCGATACCCAGATAGCTTTTGGGCAGGAGAGGTTGTGCGGTTTCATCCAGCCATATTTTGAATTTATCTAAAATAGGAATGGACTCGCTTTCCCTTATTTTCTGCCGCTCCTTGGCGGATAATAACTTGGTGCGTTTTTCAATGGCGTAGAGTTT
Source organism: Psychromonas sp. (assembly GCA_036525635.1). Taxonomy (GTDB): domain Bacteria; phylum Pseudomonadota; class Gammaproteobacteria; order Enterobacterales; family Psychromonadaceae; genus Psychromonas. Next base: position 488 of record DATCZZ010000347.1, read on the forward strand.
TTGAATCGTGCTGATAGCAACGTTAACTTTCCCCGTTTTTTTAGGTTGAGCAATCAATGCTTCGTTAAATTTACGGCGCGCATGTGCCCAGCATCCAGAGAGTGTGATATTTTCAAGGCAACCATAAGCACTGTAACCATCGCACTGTAAGTACCCGGTATAACCTGATAAAAAAGCCGCCGGGTATTCATGCCCCCGACCGGGTTGATAGTCATAAATGACCAGCGGATGCGGTGCAAATTGACCGCTGCGGTAAACCCACATATAGGATTTTTGCTGCGCTTTCCTATCTGGCTCGTCCAATACCTGTACGGTTGTTTCATCGGCGCACACGACATGCTCGAGCAGTAAATGTTGTTGGTATAGGTCAATCACAGGTGCGACTAATTCTGCGGCTTTAATACACCAGTTAGCCAAGGTGCTGCGTGATATATCGAAGCCCACTCTTTTTAAGATATCAGTCTGGCGGTTAAGCGGCAGTGCATCACAGTATTTCGAGGTGACAACCGCCGCAAGTGCCTCGGGGCTCGCAATGCTGCCGGGAATAGGTTGCTTGGGTTTCGAAGCGCTAATGATTTTGCTGCTTGTCGTGGTATTTTCACAGTGCCGACAGGCATATTTTGTGCAACGGTGTTTAATAACGCTGATGTGAGCGGGCACTATCTTAACTTGCTCGCTCTCTTCAAATCCACAAGCATGCAGTTCGTGCCCGCAATCATCACAAACGGGCTCATCAAGAGCGTAAGTTGTGACTTCTCTTGTTAACTCTTCAGGCAGTGCCTGGCGGCCTTTTTTGTGATGAGCTGGCGAAGCGGTGGCGTGTTTCTCCGCTTCATTAAAGGTCCCTTTAGCGGCTTTTTCAGTTTGCACGCCAAAGCGTTTAGCGCGATTTAAATTGAGCTGCGCCAGTGCCAGTTCAAGTTTATTTTTGAGCGTTATATTCTCTGCGCTGATAATTTTCAGCTTGGATTCAAGTGCCTGATTTTCTTGCTGTAGTTTCGCCAGCATAGCGTGAAGTTGAGTGAGTTCATCAGGCGTTTGGGGCATGATTATTAACCGTTATAATGGAAGAATAAGTCTCCATCATGACAGGAAAAAAGGATCGTTCAAGAGCCAAAAAGAAGATCAGTAAAGATCATCTGTTTATCTTGTTAAATAAGGGCTTATGAGCCTGTTTTATCGTTAATGATAAGCCTGAAAGCAACCAGTTCAACTGATGCTGAGTGATCGTGATGGCTTCTGCTTCATCGGCAATAATAGGCCACTTGAAACGACCTTTTTCCAGCCGACGGTAATACAACCAGAAACCATTGGTATCCCAAAAAAGTATTTTTAATTTATCACGCGGACGATTACAAAAAATAAACCAAGCACGGCTAAGCGGATCCATTTCCAGGACATCACTGACAATCAGCGACAAGCCATTAATTGATTTTCTCATATCTGTGCTGCCAGTAACTAGGTAAATATCGCCTTGCGGATTCATGCGCTTAACACCCCTAATATTTGCTTAAGGTTGGCTGGCTCAATGGCGGCCTCAAAGGATAATTGGTATCCATTAGGCAACAGTAGTTCAACGGTTTGCTGGGATGAAATAGGTGACTGAGGTGTGATAGTGATCGGCAGTATTTTTTGGCTGCTCGTTGCTGTCTTCATATTAAGTTTATTAAACCAATAGTAGTAAGTTGAAGCAGTAATATTATTGAGCTTAAAAAATTCAGCTTTGGTTAATCCGCTCGCTACTTGTGACTCAATAATTCCTTGCCAATAAGCTTGTCGTTCAGTTGCCATCATGATTATCTCCTTAAAAAGGAAAGCATGGCAAATTCAGCAACTTATTGATATGTGGGTTTAATTAGTCGTTTACACTTATTTTTATCTTGTTCAGCTTAGGTTCATATTAAATGGGTTTTAATGGCCATCAAGCCCCTATATATGACGAAGAAGGAATTTCTCTATGAATAATCAGACGATCAACATAGCGAAGTATAATGCGAAAAAAACAGTGACAGCTGCACTGCTGATAATCTCTAGCCTCCTTTTATCCGGCCGGGCAGATGCCGCTGAGTTAGAAACCACTCATTCTACCGTTTCTTACGGAGAATTATCGCAGGCATTAAACGATCAAATACGCGCCAACATCACAACAAAAAATGCCGGCTCGCTGACACCAGATCAGACAACTGATAAGGCAACAGGGAAAACCCGAGATGAAATACAGAAATTACAGCAGGCAACAGCCGACACTAGCTCTTTAATGCAGCCAATGAGCAGAAGCTATGCGCCAGAGTTCAGTATCTATAATGCATTTACCACACTGTACGATGATTTTGATCAGGACGGATTTTATCAAAGCTTCAGTGTGGTGTTTGATGCAGATATGTACAGCTATGACGGCTATGACAGCAGTGCTGTATATGCCCTATTATATATAAGGGAGAACGGCGGTCCCTGGATACATTATTACACAACCGATGATTTTTTTATCCACAGTGACAGCGATCAGGACGAGTACGAAGTGATCACCACTTTTCTGGAAGGTTATCACCCGGGACACTATGATCTACTGATTGATCTGTACCAGGTAGGTTATCCCTACGTTGTTGCTACCTATAGCTCAAATGACAGTGAGGCTCTTTACGCTTTACCGCTGGAAAGTAACGACCATGATCAAGTTTATGTTGATACTGTTTATATTCACCACGGGGGCAGCCTATCAGCGTGGTCATTAGCACTATTACTTTTACTGTTGGCAGCTCGCTTGTCACCTGCTTTAAGTCAAGGTGTTAAGAGACAGCTAGCACCCTATAGCAAACTAGATAAGTGAATAGACCTGGATTTCGCTGGAAAAATTTAAATAGCAAGGCCTTCGGCAACAAAAAGAGGATCTGCTTAATTTAACCAGCAAGGTTGCTCAGACAGTGATACGAAATAGTATAAGCAGTGTTTATTTTTAGAATACAAATTTCGCACAATCTCAATGTATTAATATTGCTAAAACACAGCTACTAATATTTTTTCTACTTTTTCCAGACAGCAAAAGCCCCAACACGACCGGCTGTTACCGTCTCTGTCTCTAGCAAATAGCGAATCATTCCAATACCTGCTCTGCAGCAATCACTATAAACTCGGCACGCGCCTGCAGATGCAGACATTATGTGACAAAGCTCTAATAACAAAACGTCCCGCTTGCAACGCAAGCGCTTGCATTTCACACTGTTGTCACTACTTCAATTTATAACGCTCGATTTTGCACCTACCTTATACCGAGACGTGACTCACGTTGCTAAGCAAAATCTAACTATTTTTCGCATGCAATATAATTAAGGAAATAAGATGCCTTTTCAAAATAATTTTTTATGGGGGAGCGCTTCCGCTGCCTACCAGATTGAAGGTGGGGCAAGTCAGGATGGCAAAGGTCCTTCGATTTGGGATACCTATTCGCAAATTCCCGGCAATACCTTTAAAAACACCACTGGCGAAGTGGCAATAGACTTTTACAATAAATTTGCAGAAGATATCGAACTGATGAAAGAGATGGGGCTGAATGCCTACCGCTTTTCTGTTTCTTGGCCTCGCATTATGCCGGACGGCCGCAGCGTTAATAAAAAAGGGGTAGAGTTCTACCACAAAGTGATCGATAAACTGATCGAATCCGGTGTAAAGCCAATCCTAACTATTTATCACTGGGATTTGCCGCAAGCACTGCAAGACCAGTATGCAGGCTGGGAAAGTCGTGAAATTATTGAAGACTTTACCAACTTCTGCCAACTGCTCTACCAGGAATACGGTTCAAAAGTAGAGTACTGGGTGACCTTAAACGAGCAAAATATATTTATTGGCTTAGGTTATATCAAAAAACTGCATCCGCCTAAAGTAGCAGATTACCAGCGCTTTATTAACGCCAACCATATTGCCAGCCTAGCCAATGCCAGTGCGATTAAACTGTTCCGAGAGATGAATATTTCCGGTCAAATTGGCCCCAGCTTTGCCTATAGCCCAACCTATGCCCAAAGTGCGAAACCCGAAGATGTCATTGCCATGGAAAATGCCCAGGAGATAGAAAACTTTCTCTGGATGGATGTCTATGGCAAAGGCGAATATCCGAAAATTGGCCTAAAACTGCTTGAAAACCTGGGCATCACTATTGATTTTCATGAGGGCGACAAAGCGTTACTA
>DATCZZ010000348.1:0-2173 GCA_036525635.1 Psychromonas sp.
GGTTTTCGCGGAATTACAGATTCAGCAGTATATTCTTATTGGCTATTCCCTCGGCGGGCGCATTGCGCTTGATTACGCACGCAGCCAGCAGGATAACAATTTAAAAGCATTGGTGCTGGAATCCTGTCATACGGGTTATACCGCGGAGGAGGAAAAACAGACCCGTTTTGCTTATGACCTTGACTGGGCAAAACGTTTCGCGACACAAAGTGTGCAGCAAAGTTTATATGAATGGTATGAGCAAGATATTTTCAGCGATCTCTCCCGCGAGCAAAAAGAGATGGTGATCGATAAACGCAGCCACAATTACGGCGTCTGTTTAGCGAATACGCTGCTTGCCACGAGCCTTGCCAAGCAAACCGATGCGTTGCCTTTTTTACAAAATAATGCAGCACAAGAAAAACCACTGCCCGTTTATTACTGCTTTGGTGAGAAGGACGAAAAGTTCAAAAATTTCAGCCATACATTGGCTCATTTTTCAAATGTCCAATTAACTGAATTTAAAGGTAGTGGGCATAATATTCACCAGCAGAATCCTCAGCAGTATGCGCAGTTTATAAAACAGCAATTTAGTAAATAATTTTTAACACCCCCCTTTTAGATAATAAAAATAAGAGAGAAACATGCCTGAAAAAGATTTTTACGCCCCCATTTCATGGGAAAAAAGTAACTTAGAGTTCACTGATATTCTTTATCACAAAGCCGATGGTATCGCCAAAATCACCATCAACCGACCACAGGTCCGTAACGCTTTTCGCCCGCAAACCGTTAATGAAATGATGCAGGCACTGCATGATGCGCGTTATGACAATAGCATTGGTGTCATTATTCTTACCGGCCAGGGGCGCCTGGCTTTTTGCTCCGGTGGCGATCAAAGCGTTCGGGGAGATTCGGGCTATAAGGATGAGGAAGGCGGTCACCATCTTAATGTCTTAGATTTTCAGCGCCAAATTCGCACCTGTCCAAAACCTGTCATTGCGATGGTAGCGGGTTACGCTGTGGGGGGCGGTCATGTTTTACATATGATCTGTGATTTAACCATTGCCGCGGAGAATGCAAAATTTGGCCAAACCGGTCCTAAAGTTGGCTCCTTTGACGGCGGCTGGGGAGCAAGTTACATGGCGCGCATCGTTGGCCAGAAAAAAGCCCGTGAAATTTGGTTTTTATGCCGCATGTATGATGCCCAGGAGGCCCTTGATATGGGCTTGGTAAACACAGTGGTGGCACTTGCCGATTTAGAAAAAGAGACCGTTAAATGGTGTCGCGAGATCCTGCAAAACAGCCCGATGGCACTGCGCTGTTTAAAAGCGGCATTGAATGCAGATTGTGATGGTCAGGCAGGATTACAAGAGTTAGCCGGCAATGCCACTATGCTTTTTTATATGAGTGAAGAAGGCCAGGAGGGGCGTAATGCCTTTAATGAAAAACGCAAACCTGACTTTTCAAAATTTGGCCGCAACCCTTAAAAATGCCGAGCCGGCATTTTAACAAAAAGCAAACATTCTTTATATTTAGTCTAAACTATTAGGGCGTTCAATGACGATTTTATATTTCAGTATTTTTTAAACAATCAACCCAGTCAATAGCTTTAGCCTATCGATTTGATTGAAATAAACAATTCGAAAATTATTGTAATTGGGCGCATGCTATTGCATATAAACGGCGTGTGAAAGCACTTTTTTTTAATTTTTAAAAAGGAATAACTCATGGTATTAGTAGGCAAACAAGCTCCTGATTTTACAGCTGCAGCAGTTTTAGGTAACGGCGAAATCGTTGATAGCTTTAACCTGAAAGAATTCTCTAACGGTAAAGAAACAGTGATCTTTTTCTACCCTCTTGATTTCACTTTTGTATGCCCTTCTGAGTTAATCGCATTCGACAAACGTTTTGGTGAATTCCAAGCTCGTGGTGTTGAAGTCATTGGTGTTTCAATCGATTCACAATTTACGCATAACGCATGGCGCAACACAGCAATCAACGACGGTGGTATCGGCGCAGTTCAATACCCGCTAGTTGCGGATGTTAAGCATGAAATCTGTAAAGCATACGATGTTGAATTAGAAGATGCCGGTGTTGCACTGCGCGGCTCTTTCCTAATCGACAAAAATGGTGTAGTTCGTCACCAGGTAGTAAATGATTTGCCACTGGGTCGTAACATTGATGAAATGCTACG
>DATCZZ010000349.1:0-2442 GCA_036525635.1 Psychromonas sp.
CCTTGGCTTGGGTGTAGTGCGTAAACACCTAAAAAACAGGCATCAAAATGGATTTTTCTGAGCATCGCATTGGTTGTTGCCCCCAGTACCATCACTGCAGATTTAGAAATTCGACCGCCTAATAAAATTAATTCAATATTATTATGATGCATTAACTTAGTCGCCACTAACGGGCTTGGCGTGACCACAGTAAAATTAAAATGGGTAGGTAAATTCATCGCCAGCTGCAAACAGGTCGTGCCGGAGTCAATTAAAATGGTTTGATTCTCTTTGATAAAGGGAATTGCAGCTAATGCGACCCGTTTTTTTAACGGGTCAATTTCATCCTGTCGCTCGCGATACTCTTGAAACTCCTGCTGCAGCGGCAACGCGCCACCATGTACCCTGCGCAATTTTTTAAGATCATCTAATTGTTTCAGATCCCGGCGGATAGTATCTTCAGATACCTGCAGCGTTTGGCTTAATTCTGCGGCATAAACGCGGCCTGATTGACTGATCAAATCCAATATTTTTTCATGTCTTTCTTGCTGTAACATCTTTGATCCTTATGCATTTTATTTCACAATTTTATTTTGCGCGGAGTTCCAGGGCGTTGATAAACAGGGGTTATTGCTGGACTCAAGCAAAGCTGTCAGGCTGGTTAATAACCAGCACTACGAAGCCTCTGCCGGTTGCATTTAGGGTGACAACTCGGTTTCTCTTTCCCATGCCTGCTGATGGTATTGGTAGAGCTGATTTGAGCCTAAATGGTTTACTTTAATACCCTTAATACCATCATAAAAACCTTTATTAAAAACAAAGGCACTTTTTAATAACGGCGCCGTTAGCCACCCCGTTTGCACTTCAAGTGATTCAGTATCTTGTAAACGTGCAGTAACGCCGGCACCTGCTTTCGTGGCAATGGTCCATCCCCATTCCCCAAATGAAGGCACATTCTGATGGTATTGCTCTACAAAGGGAAAGCTGGCTTCCTGTACGGTTTTGCCAATGGAGATAAAAGCATTACGGGCATGAAACGGTGATGTTGACTGTACCACCATCACACCATCTCCATTTAACAGATGATTCAGCCGATAATAAAAATTAACACTGTACAATTTATTTAAATCCGGATGACTGGGATCCGGCAGATCGATAATAATCACATCAAAAATCTGTCTGTTTTGTGCTAGCTTATCAATGGCAATAAAGGCATCCTCATTGATAACAGTCACATGTTTATCATTAAAGCTGTTTTCTGTTAATGCCCTCACTTTCTTCGCTAGATAGGAGGGTAAATGCTTATCCGGTGATTTAAATAATTCAATTAACTGTGCATCCAAGTCGATTAATGTCACCTTCTCCGGCTGCCATTTCAGCACCTCTCGTAATGCTAAACCGTCGCCTCCGCCAATAATTAATATATTTTTTTGCCGCCCGGCAGCCTGCATTGCCGGATGTACTAGAAACTCATGGTAAATTTGTTCATCTAAGCTCGAGAATTGTAAGCGCCCGTTAATATAAAAGTTAAAAATAGGTTCAGCTTTCCCGCCTAAATTACGCTGTGTAAACACTAAATTTTGATAAGGTGTTTGTGTCTGATAAACAACTTTATCCTGATACAGGACGTTCTGCATCTGCTGCTGCCAGATCCCCCCATATTGGAAAACCAGCAGCACTAAAGTGCCTGACAAAGCGTGTCCTATCAGCAGCTTTTTGAGATGCCTTAAATACACTTTGAAACGTATCAGAAAAACAAAACCCGCGATTAAATTCAAGGTTGCCGTAAAGGCTGCGGCCTGGCTAATTTCAATACGCAGCATAAATAACACCCAAATGGCTGCGCCAATACCGGCGCCGATATAATCGGCACCATAAATGGTTCCGGCGTTATGGGCCAGATGATGTCCATATACCGTTTCCCGAATGCGGGCAATCAGCGGTATTTCCATGCCGATCAAAAAACCCAGTAGAAACGCAAAAAAGTAAGGCAATTGCATGCTCAGCCAGTTAATTTGCGCAATTATTCCGCCTTCCAGTCCGATGTCTACGGGAATTTGATAGGTTTCAGCAAGCAATATCGGTAGTGTTTGCCCAAGCCCGATCAGCGTGGCAATAAACAGGGTTGCAGTACAGCCGATAAAAGCAACCACTAATTCTAAAATAACAAACCCTTGAAATGCATCGGAAATTTTTTTCGCCGCAAATGATCCTAAGCCCATCGAGACGATCATAATACCAATAATCGCATAGATAACGGTTTCAACACTGCCTAAAATGCGCGCGGAATAGTGTGAAAGCAGGTACTCATAAATCAGACCGCAACAAGCCAGTGTCGCCATGATTAGAATCAACAGGCTATCATCAATCAATAGTTTTAATTTTTTTCCATTGTGCATTTTTGTTCTCTAAACAGGGGATAATACCAAATCCACTAATTATCTATTATTTATGCTTGTTAAA
>DATCZZ010000350.1:0-5299 GCA_036525635.1 Psychromonas sp.
CAAAGCTTAGACCCTACCCAGGAAGACGTGCCATCCGGCAACAATAACGCTGCTCACCAATATAATCGACATAATGAAATTCAATCTTTTTGCCTACAACAATATGGCTGAAACTGACCGTATACGCTTCCGGCCGTACCATCTTGACTGAAAAATGCGGATTTGTTTCTTGAAAGTTGTGGTATGTTAAAAACTGCTCGCGAATCGGCTTCTCTGCACTGACTATTTGTGCAAAACGGGCTTTGCGTATTTTGGAGATAAGCGGAAATTCCGCGCCTGCTGAGATAATTGGCGGCGTACCAGCAACTTCAGACAAGGTTTTACCATCCCACTGAAAAATTCTCATTTTATTTTTTGTGCTGGACAAATCCCCTGCAAAAATACACAGCTTAAAAGCTAAGTATTCTTTTAAATCCATTTTCTTTAATCGTCCGATAATATTAACTGGATCTTCTAACAGGTATAAAATAATCTGCCCTCGGCTTAAGTACTCTCCATTATTAGCCGCTTGTCCTGCTTGGTAAAAATTTAATAACGCTAAAGATAAACCACTCTTATGGACAGCTATCCATGTTCCATTTCCATCGGGATCCACGTGATAAATTGCATTTAGCTGATTATCTAAGGCAGGCGCAGTAGCAACTTGGCGACTTCGCAGTTCATCACGATTGAAAAACAGCTCATAACCGTTATCGGTAAGTAAATAAGTTAATGTACACATTACCCCGTGCCTGATCTTTCAAAGAGAGTTGAAATTTTATCTGAATTCACTTTATTTTCCGATCCCATTTATGGTGTAGTGGTTAGTGGATCTAAAAATAACGTCGCTAACTCCTCATTATTTGCCAACTCGGGGTTATCAATGGAGCCATAACTTTTCCACCCCTCGGAGACAATAGAAGGGTTATCCACATCGCGCGGATGACCGTTTCCGACGGAATACACCGCCGTTGCTTCAAATAATTCGCTATTGTAAATAACAAATGAGCCTTTTTTATAGCCCATTTTAGGTTCAAAATAGATAACATCATTGGTTTCAAGAAATGACTCAATAATAGCAGCTTCCTGTGAAGTGGAATCATCGCTGGAAGGGTTAAGCAGCTGCGCCAAGTTAACCTGCTCTGAATAGGCATAGCTGCGCGCGTCTCCTTTTGCATCATCCCACTCTATCTGTAAATTAACATTGCGCACATTCTCTCCCGCCCCCTCGGAAGAATCCGGGGTGGTGACTCTCCATGCCATGGCAAAACTTGTCATTCCGGGCTTTTCAGGTGCCAAGCTAACGTTATCCTTTCCATCAATATCGGCGACATTTGTATAGGTTAATAATTCATTCATTTTCTTGTTTGCCAAGGCAATCACTTCAGTATGTGCAACATTATCGCGATTTTGCTCAACAACCATTTTTTGTAAACCGGTTATATTCACCGCGGTTAAACTAACCACTAATAACGCCACTAATATTTCAACCAGTGAAAAACCGCTACTATCTACTGTTTTTGCCATTAGAAATCCCTCCATGATCCCTGAACAATACTGTACCCGGTATCTAGTGGCGGTTGCTGCCCCATATTCTTGTATAATTGATGCAATACCGTTTTGTCATATCGCGCAGAAAAATGCTGCTTGGTGCCGTTATTATCGGTTTTATCATAACCGTCATGCGAACAACTGTATTCACTTAGCATTGCGCCATTGACCCTTATTCCGCCCATATCAACACTTGCATCTTCTACCCAGACGCCGCTCTCATCAACCGTTTTACCGGGTATAAAATAGAGCATGCCAATCACAGATGCTCCGGTATTGGGTTGAGTAGTAAAGGTTCCCCCCTCTATAAATACCATTTTGGGATTATCAACCGTACCTATAGTAAAGCGTTTATTTTCAGACGTAGTACTCTGCGTTGCATAAGATTGGTCTATATCACAATCGCCCGTTATATAAATAGTATCTATCTCCGGCGCAAATTGCTCAATCACTTCTAAGCGCTCCGAACAGCTTGTATTTAAATTTGGATCCGTCATATCAATTTTTGCAACATCAGCAGAAGCTTGTAATGCTGCAACACCGGCATCTTTACTCACTCCGAAAGTGCTTTCGAAAAGTGAACTAGGCTGTAAATCAGTTGCAACGGTTTCGCCATAAAAACTCGCACCGGCAGGTATACTATTTGACCATGTAAGGATTTCACCATCAACATTAGCGCCAATTTCCACAGTATTTTCCGAACTTAGCGGTTCATAAAAGGCGCCATCAGCAATCACATTAATGCCGGTATTATCAACACCGGGAATAGCATCACTATTATTTGTCTCTTCAACAGGGGCTATCGATCCGTTACATAACCCCGTTGCTTTTCCTATTTCATTTTTAGGGTTACTGACCAGTTGATAATCGGCAATATTCCCCGGCGATTTACAATTCGCGGCACTAAGGCCTTCACAGCCACTATTAACCGTTGCCGTGGCATCCAGATTTACTTTGCCATTGCTTGAAACCGGTGAATTGGGCAGGTTAAAACGCGTTTCATGGTAAATTTGCAGGGAAATAGTGCGCTGCGCACTGTCATCCATGGACCGCCCTGATGAGGAGATTTCCAGCGTATTGCGGTTAAGCCGGGTGATTTGCACACTATAGTGGTTATCTGCTGAACTGTAAGTATAGGGAGCGCTATCGCTATAAGGGATGCTCGCCAGGACGGTTGGTCCAATTGCCGGATCATCAATTTTACTGAGTACCAAATTGATACCTGACTCGGCATTCACAAAGGCTTCATTATTACGGTAATAATTACCCACAATTTTATTGTCAATCAGTTGAGTAGATGCCATATGCGCGGTAAATGCGATACTTGCAATACTTAACAAAACCGCCGAGGTTAACACCGCAAATCCCTGATAGTGTTTAACTGATTTCATTTTTGACTCCAGAAAAGTCCTTTAGAAATATTTCGGTTCAATTAACTCGTCAGGATAAAATCAGCCACTTCAGGATGGTTTAGATACCCTGTTAAGCTTTCCCTATAAACGTCATAGATGCGGCTAGTTAGCTTCAGTGGGATGGGGTAAATCTGTTTTTACAATCAGTTGCAGAATTATAAAAATAAGAAGAGAGTAGATCGCCATCCATAGAGCATTGCGCATCCAGATTTTCGCGTCCTTTGAATATATAAATCCAAAAACAGTAAAAAAGTTGCTTTTATCTAATTCAGTTTAGGAGAGAAAATGTAAAAGTAAAATCATAATGACAATAAATTGATAATTTTTACACGGAAAATATCTCCTTGATTTTCCTCCTGATATCGATCCGGTAAAGCATGTTAGCAAGGTTGCGAGTTAACATTTATTTAACAAATCCTAGCTACTTCACAATTTATTTTTAATCTCTGCTTTACACTGGCTGCTTAATTAATAAACATTTTAATCGGTTTATTATTAGCAAGTGATTGGTTTATATAAAAATGGAGTTAAGAATGAGTGAAAACCACATTTACCCAGTAACAGATGACTTTGCAAAAAATAGCTTACTGACGAATGAAGAGTATTTAGCTGAATATCAAGCTTCGATTAGTGACCCAATCACCTTTTGGGGTGAAAAAGGTAAAATATTAGATTGGATTAAACCTTATTCAAAAGTCAAAAATACGACTTACGATCCGGGTCATATCAGCATCAAATGGTTTGAAGATGGCGAGCTTAATGTTTCGGTTAACTGCATAGACCGCCACCTTGTAAGCAAAGCTAACCAAGTGGCAATTATTTGGGAGGGTGATTCACCGGATCAGGATGAAAGCATTACCTATAAACAGTTACATCAACGGGTTTGTCAGTTTGCTAACGCGTTAAAATACCAGGGCGTTAAAAAAGGTGACGTGGTTTGCTTATACATGCCAATGACTCCGGAAGCCGCGGTTGCTATGCTCGCCTGTACACGTATTGGAGCAGTGCATTCAATTGTCTTTGGCGGTTTCTCACCCGATGCGATTGCGGGACGTATTATCGACAGCAGCGCAATAATGGTTATTACTGCAGATGAAGCTCGCCGTGGCGGGCGCACCATTCCTCTAAAAGCCAATGTGGATGAGGCATTGAAAAAAGAGGGAACGGAGTGTGTGCAAAATGTCATCGTCTTTAAAAATACCGGCGCAGAGATTAATTGGGTTGCAGGCCGAGATGTAGACTGGCAAACAATTTGCGCAGCGCAATCCAGTAAATGCCAACCTGAAGCCATGAATGCCGAAGATCCGCTGTTTATTCTTTATACATCAGGTTCAACGGGCACCCCTAAAGGTGTGCTGCATACCACAGGTGGTTATCTGGTTTATGCCGCGATGACCTTTAAATATGTCTTTGATTATCAGGAAAACGATATCTACTGGTGTACAGCGGATGTCGGCTGGATCACCGGGCACAGTTATTTAGTTTATGGCCCCCTTGCGAACGGTGCAACCACACTGTTATTTGAAGGGATCCCTAATTACCCAACAGCGGCACGTATGAGTGAAGTCATTGATAAGCACAATGTCTCTATTCTTTACACCGCACCAACAGCAATCCGGGCGCTGATGGCTAAAGGGGATCAGGCAATTCAGGGAACACACCGCTCTTCATTACGTCTTTTAGGCTCTGTTGGAGAGCCTATTAACCCGGAGGCGTGGCAATGGTACTACAACAAAATAGGGGATGGTCGCTGCCCTATCGTGGATACATGGTGGCAGACGGAAACGGGCGGCATATTAATTACCCCGCTGCCAGGGGCAACGGATTTAAAACCAGGCTCAGCAACGCGTCCATTTTTTGGTGTTCAGCCAGCACTGGTTGATAATGCGGGAGAAATTTTACAGGGCGCAGTTGAAGGGAACTTAGTGATGCTGGATAGCTGGCCAGGGCAGATGCGTACCCTTTATGGTAACCATGAACGTTTCGAACAGACCTATTTCTCAACTTTTAAAGGGATGTATTTTACCGGCGACGGTGCACGCCGTGATGAAGATGGCTATTACTGGATCACCGGACGTGTTGATGATGTTCTCAACGTTTCAGGTCACCGTATGGGCACAGCGGAAATTGAAAGTGCCCTGGTATCCCACCCTAAAATTGCAGAGGCTGCTGTTGTTGGCGTGCCACATGCAATTAAAGGTCAGGGGATCTATGCTTATGTCACTTTAAATGAGGGTGAATATCCTTCTCCGGAGTTATACGCTGAAGTTAAACAATGGGTGCGTAAGGAGATTGGCGCAATCGCCACACCTGATATTTTACATTGGGCAGAAGGTCTGCCTAAAACGCGTTCCGGT
>DATCZZ010000351.1:0-4144 GCA_036525635.1 Psychromonas sp.
ATCCCTGGCAAGATAACCCCTGATTTTAGTAAATTTGAATCACCGGGGGTGAAAATTCTTAAGGTTGTACGGCATAATAAAAAAATTAAAACAGGGGCGTTGGCGGGGAACTATTTTGCGATTGTATTGCGCGAGATTAGTGATAAAAACGCAGTAGAAAAAGCCCTATTACAAGTTCAAGGTGGCGTGCCAAATTATTACGGCGCGCAGCGTTTTGGTTTTGATGGCTACAATGTTAATGCCGCATTATCAATGTTCCGAGGCCGCAAAATAAAAGATCGTTTTAAACGTGGTATTTATTTAAGCGCGGCCCGCAGCTATCTGTTTAACCAGGTTGTTTCTGCACGTATCAAAGATAATTTATATGCTAAACCGATGTTGGGGGATTGCGTGCAGTTTGTTGCAAACCGTTCATTTTTTCCGTTAACTGAGCTTGATGAGCTGACTGAAAACCGTCTGCAACGTCGTGAGATATGTTTGACTGCTCCCTTGTGGGGGGCAGGTGAACTGACTTCATTGGACGATGCTAAAGCCTATGAAAGTGAACTGTTATCACCTTATCAGGAGATTCAAGAGGGGCTTGCTAAAAATGGTTTGAAGCAGGAGCGCCGCCCGCTGTTATTAGTCCCTGAAAAATTCTCATCGATCTGGCTCGACGGGAATACGGTGAAAGTCGCGTTTTATTTACCTTCCGGTTGTTACGCAACCAGTATTTTACGTGAATTGATAAAGGCAGGTTGATGAGTATCTTAATAAGTAACGACGACGGTGTGTATGCACCAGGATTGAGTGCTTTATATCAGACCCTAAAGAATCTCACTGAGGTGAAGGTGGTGGCGCCTGACCGTAATCACAGTGGTGCGAGTAATGCGCTGACATTGGAAAATCCTCTGCGTATTCAATATCTGGAGAACGGTTTTATCTCTGTCAATGGGACTCCTACGGATTGTGTGCATCTGGCGCTCAATGAAGTTTGTCTTGCTGCGCCTAAATTAGTTATTTCTGGGATTAATGATGGTGCAAATATGGGCGATGATGTGCTCTATTCAGGAACGGTTGCAGCCGCAATGGAAGGACGATTTTTAGGGTTACCTGCTATCGCTATCTCTTTGGCGGGTAAAACGAATTTTGATAGTGCAGCCTTTTATGCCAAACAACTGGTTGAAAAGTTATTAACCTTGCCCCTATCGGCAAATCAAGTGCTCAATGTGAATGTTCCAGATCTGCCCTTGGAGCAGATTAAAGGCATCAAGGTAACGCGCTTAGGCAAACGCCATAAAGCTGAACTGATTGAGAAAAGTAATGATCCCAGAGGGCGGGAAATATTCTGGGTTGGACCTCCGGGAGAAATTGCCGAGGCAGGTGAAGGGACTGATTTTTATGCTATTGAAAATGGATATGTATCAATCACTCCCCTTAAGATTGATTTAACAGCAACGGAGCAATTATCCAATCTGGCAAGATGGTTAGATAAATAATTTGTTCTACCATTCCGGTGGACCATGCACATTTTCTATTAACGAGGTGGTTTTTATTGTGTTTATTTTTGGGAATGCATTCAGGTTCCTTTGTTGTGACAGATTTAATGTTATTAGGTGGGTAGAGAATGCTAGCTAATCCCTGCAGTATGTTGATTCCCCAAGTTGGCTGGTTAAATTTCTTACAGTTATGTTATACCCTGCCCTTAGGGATTGATTGCCCGTGAGAGTTTTAGCTTTTTTCCTCTTCATTTTTACGTTAATCGGTTGCTCATCTCCGCCCAGATCTGCGCCTGTCACCGATGTCACAAAGCATAAAAAGTATTCATTCTATAAATCACCAGCCTTGAGCGCTAAGCGAGATACTGCGGAAATAAAAGGTAAGACCTACCAGATAGAAAAAGGTGATACATTATTCTCTATAGCCTGGCGAGCGAGCCTTGATCTTAATCGATTGGCGCTATACAACGGGTTAACAGCACCTTATCTTATTAGAGAAGGTGAAACATTAAAGTTAACGCCCAGCGAGACAATCAAGAGGGTTTCTACGAAAAAGCCGGTTGTAAAAAATGAATCATCCTCACAAAAAACGCAAAAAAATAACAAGGTATCATGCACAGATCAAAGCTGTAACAAAAACAGCCAAAAGGCGGTTGAACAAGGAAACTCAAAAGCATATCCTGCAGCCAAGGTGAAGGTTGATGAAAAAGCAGCTAAACCTGAAACCACGATGACCAAAGTAAGTCGTTGGCAATGGCCTGCAAAGGGCAAATTAACCAAGACGTTTGCTGCCTCACAATCGGGAATGAAAGGGATTAGTCTCGCCAATAAACGAGGCACCCCTATTTATACCGCTGCGTCGGGTGAGGTCGTTTATGCGGGTTCTGGCCTGCGCGGTTTCGGTAAATTAATAATCATAAAACATAATGATGATTATTTGAGTGCTTATGCTCATAATGAAGAGCTGTTAGTAAGGGAAAAACAACAGGTAAAAGTAGGTCAAAAAATAGCAATGATGGGGGATAGTGGGACAGATAGTGTGAAACTGCATTTTGAAATTCGCTATCAAGGCAAGTCTATCGATCCTCTGCGTTATTTACCTAAACGTTACTAGTTGATGATTCATAATTACTCGATAATTGAAATATAGCTGCTTTATGCTTGGATGTTTCATAAGGATTTACGCAATCCGCTGGTTTGTTGTAAAGAGTATGTCAAGAATTTAAGGGGATTTGTTCATGGTTAAAAAGTTAGAGTCAGATGCAGTTGATATGTTGCCTTTTGATCTAAACGAAAGTGAAGATGAGGATGAAGATGAAATTGACGAGATTGATGATTTCACTACAGCAAAAATGACTGCAGCAAGTGAATTTAAAATTATGGATGCGACCCAACTTTATTTAGGTGAAATTGGTTTCTCGCCGCTGCTAACCGCTCAAGAAGAAATTTATTACGCCCGGCGCTCATTACGTGGTGATCAAGTATCACGTAAGCGCATGATAGAAAGCAATTTACGTCTTGTTGTAAAAATTTCCCGTCGTTATAACAACCGGGGGTTATCATTATTAGATTTGGTTGAGGAGGGTAATTTAGGCCTGATTCGCGCGGTTGAAAAATTTGATCCGGAAAAAGGCTTCCGTTTTTCTACCTACGCCACCTGGTGGATACGTCAAACGATTGAACGTGCGATAATGAATCAAACTCGTACTATTCGCCTGCCGATACATATAGTTAAAAAATTAAATGTGTATTTAAGAACCGCTCGTGAATTAGCGCACACACTGACTCACGAGCCAACTGCCGAAGATATCGCAAAAGTCTTAGACGTTTCAGCAAAAGAGGTCTCTAAAATTTTAAAACTAAATGAACGTATCAGTTCAGTTGATATTCCAATTGGCAATAATTCGGATAAGGAGTTATTGGACATTATCCCGGATCGAAAAGAAGCTTCACCGGAAAATGAGCTGCAAGATGAGGATATGAAAGTTCGTATTGTTGAGTGGTTAGAGGATCTAAACCCTAAACAGCGCGAAGTATTAGCCAGACGATTTGGTTTATTGGGTTATGAGGCAGCAACGCTTGAGAATGTAGGTAAAGAGATCGGGTTAACCCGAGAACGGGTCCGCCAGATTCAGGTCGAAGCGTTAAAATCCCTACGTGAAGTATTATCTGAGCAGGGGTTATCAATCGAATCTTTGTTTCAAATATAAAAATCCAACCAGCATAAAAAACGCATCAGAAGGTGCGTTTTTTATGCTGTATAAATTTATACCAATTCAGTTAATGAAAAAACATAGCTTTGATCTATTTCACGCAGTTCTCTAGCTAACTGCTGCTGCGCTTTTATCTCTTCAATTTCGCGCCATTTTCTTGCTTTTGGCGCTTTTTTCTTAGGTGTGAAAAAAACAGCATCAATCTCAGTTTCAGTATAGTTATATTGCATATTATCTTCCTTGTTTTCACCATTAAAATATTCTTTGTGACAACACAATAGGGATTTTTTGTTGCAATTTTATGACGGTGCAAAGAATTTTTTATTGCTGCTTAAAGCTAAAAATAGCAAAAAACTAGTTAGCAAATCTAAGATATCCCTCATAAACCAATCGAGGTATTTGATTGTCCATCTGATTAAACTACGCTTTCTGGGTATCAAATCATTTTTTGAA
>DATCZZ010000352.1:0-6309 GCA_036525635.1 Psychromonas sp.
AAAAAGATCGATAGGATAACAAAGTAATCAATAAAATGGTGAATAAATCTACTCGATTTAAAAGCAACTTTTCGCTTGCACTATACTTATTTGAAACCATTAAATAACAGTTTATTTAACTTGTTCCCCTTATATATTGATAAAGCTCATGCAAACTGAGGTAACAATAAAGGGAAAACAGTTCCTGTACCCAAACCACTTGGATATCAGGGTAAGGTGATAAGCTGGCATCTTCGGCGTTATGAAGTATTGAATCAGAAGAGACGCTCTTCAAGACCATGCATTGCCTTTTGAGTTATGCAATAAGGGTCACCTCTCAACTTGCTGATAACTGCCTGTACAACTGGATTGGTATACTGTTAGACAATACAGCCCCTAAATTGCAATCTCGCTTAATTACTGGAATTTATTATTCTATGACAAAATTAAAAGATTGGCCGGAACAGGAAAGACCGCGAGAAAAGTTGTTACAAAAAGGAACAACCTCTCTTTCTGATGCAGAACTTCTCGCTATTTTCTTACGTACCGGCTGCAGAGGAGTGGACGTTGTCACCCTTGCTAAACAACTGCTCAGCGAATTTGGCTCGCTACATGCTCTATTTGCGGCATCAGAATCTGATTTCTGTGAAAAAAGAGGGTTGGGGCAGGCAAAATATGTGCAACTGCAGGCGGTACTGGAAATGTCCATCCGTTATTTGCAAGAGCCTTTAAACAAAGGACAACCCTTAACCAGCGCCGCACAAACCAAAGCCTTTCTAATTGCCAAAATGCATGATTTACCTTACGAAGTCTTTGCGGCAATATTGTTAGACACACAACATCGTATTATCCGTTTCCATGAGTTTTTCTTTGGTTCAATCGACTCCGCGACCGTCCACCCGAGGATTATCGCGCAAAAAGTATTATCCGAAAATGCCGCCGCCATTATTTTGGTCCATAACCATCCTTCCGGCGATCCTTCAGCAAGCGAAGCAGACAAAATAATGACCCAAAAGATAGTTTCTGCGATGCAATTAATTGATGTCCGTGTTTTAGACCATCTGGTCGTTGGATACAAAAAATGTACCTCTTTTGCCGAAAATGGCTGGATTTAGCGCCTAAATTAAGAGTTTTGTTGATCTTTCATACTCAATCATGTATAAAATGCGCCCTCGACGCCTTTGGCGACGGCTAAAAAAGGTGTTCGACTATTTTGCTCGAGTAAAACTATTATTTTGGAGAATTACGACATGTCTAGAGTATGTCAAGTTACAGGTAAGCGTCCAGCTACAGGTAATAATGTATCACACGCAAAGAACCGCACACGACGTCGTTTCTTACCTAACCTACAAACACACCGTTTTTGGGTTGAGAGTGAGAACCGTTTTGTAAAACTACGCTTAACTACTAAAGGTATGCGTATCATCGATAAAAAAGGTATTGATGCAGTATTAGCTGATATCCGTGCCAATGGTGAAAAAGTTTAAGGAGCTTTAAAATGCGTGATAAAATTCGTTTAAATTCAAGTGCTGGTACTGGCCATTTTTATACTACTGATAAAAATAAAAAGACTATGCCTGAAAAGTTTGAGATCAAAAAGTTTGATCCTGTTGTACGTAAGCATGTTATGTACAAAGAAGGCAAAATCAAGTAATTTTGATTTAGTCCGAAAAGCCCAGTTTATACTGGGTTTTTTTATACCTGAAAAACATTTTCCAGCTCAGCTCTCTCGCTAAAATCAACAATAAACCTATCATCTGTAAAAAACAGAGCAGTTACCTAACCTCTATATCTGTTGTTTTTATTTCATATCCAGCCCAGCCAGGTATTCAAACCAGGTATAGATTTTATCCAGAGAGTCAGTACACTGATAAGGTAATATTAGTTCAAAGAGGAAATTTTCATGCCCGAATTGCCCGAAGTAGAAACCAGCAGAAGGGGAATCAGCCCGCATTTAATCAATAAAGCCGTCAAAGATGTTGTCCTGCGGCATACGCAGCTGCGCTGGAAAATACCGCAGGATTTATTATCCCTGATTGAAAATAACAGGTTAATTTCCATAGAACGCCGTGCCAAGTATCTGCTCTTCAACTTTAATAATGGCACGTTATTAATTCATTTGGGCATGTCGGGCAGTTTACGAATTTGTCCGCTTGCTAGCCCGGCAAATAAACACGATCATGTGGATATCATTTTCTCCGATTGTTTATTACGCTTCACTGATCCACGCCGTTTTGGCGCTATTTTATGGTTAGGTTTAACCCCTGAGCGATCCCCCCTGCTGAATAAGCTAGGCCCTGAGCCGTTAAGCGGAGATTTTACTGCGCAGTATTTGTATCAGCGGGCCAAAAATCGTAACCTCCCCGTAAAGCAGTTTATTATGGATCAAAAAATCGTTACTGGAGTGGGTAATATTTATGCGACTGAAGCATTATTTAACAGCGGCATTTCGCCAATAAGAGCCGCTGGTAATATCTCGGAAAAACGTTACCAGGTTTTAGTTGGGGCGATTAAAGAAATTTTACAACTGGCAATACAACAGGGAGGAACCACCCTGAAAGACTTTGTCGGAAGTGACGGCAAACCGGGCTATTTTCAGCAGACGTTACATATCTATGGTAAAACGGGACAGAAATGCCCCAACTGTGAAACCCCCTTAAAAGCCGTTAAATTATCGGCAAGAAACAGTGTCTATTGTCCCAAATGCCAACGTTAGTTCGCTTTCCGCTGTTGATTTGCAATCGGCTCGGCACCCACAGGGATCAACGTTCCGAATTCGTGCGTTAAAAATAGGAGGGCATTGCAATATTAAAAATTCTTAGGGCAAACTACAAACCAAGCGGGCCGACGCCCGCACAACTTTGCAATTAAAAGTAAACGCTTACTTTGTTAGTATAGAAAAAAACGCAGGCTGTGTATATTGGATTAGTTATTGTTGGGCTGTTTTATCAAGAATGCTTTTTTTACGCAAGGCGGCGCAAGTGAGGTAATATCACCATGATGTTTAAAGACTTCTTTGACCACAGTTGAAGAGATAAACCCTGTCGCCGCGCTGGCAGGTAAAAGAATGGTTTCCAATTCAGCGTTTAATACTTTATTCACCTGCGCAAGTTGCAGTTCATAATCAGCATCTGTAGCGCCGCGTATCCCCCTGATCAGCGCCTGGGCATTATGTTCTTCCGCAAAATCAGCCAATAACCCGGTAAAAGGGATCACTTCCACGCCGCTTAAATGAGCGGTTGATTCAGATAATAAATCACAACGCTCATTTAAATCGAATAATGGTTTTTTACTGGTGTTAACGGCCACTGCAATAATAACTTTTTTTGCCAATTTACTCGCCCGGGTTATTAGATCAATATGACCCAAAGTAACGGGATCAAATGAGCCAGGAAAAACAACTGTTTTCATTTTATTCAACCAATATCATTTGTGCTTAACAACAGCATCATTAATTTTATTTAACTCTTCACGAGCAGAATCTGCATTCCAGTAAAAGCTATACCAGGGACCGGGATCATCGGCAGACCGTAAACTTTCTCTTGGAAATTCCAGCAAAATAAAGTTATCACGCATTGAATATACCGAAGCGCCGACCTGTGTATCACTGGCAAGCCAAAAAATAATGAATGCGACAAAAGGATAAACAAAAAACAACTTAAACATGATTAACTCCGTTTAATGCATACGCTTGAGAAACAAGCCTATGCTTATCTATTTCACTTAAAAATCAAACCTGCAGGAAAACCTATTTTCCAATCAATCTAATTAAAATCGACCTTTTCCTTAGATTGTTTAAAAATAGCCGCGGATAAAAAGGCTAAAAATTCATCGCCGCTGCGATCATCTATCCATTTTCCATCTTTATAATCATAATGATGGCCATTTTCTAAGGTTGCCAACCAAATCTGATGCAAAGGTTGCTGACGATTAATAATCAATTTAGTACGGTTTTCAAACTCAAGTGTTAACAAACCACCATTCTGGTCATAATCCACATCTGCACCAGAGCGTTCGATACACTCTTCTATATTTTGGTACAACTGATCAGCTAATTGTAGAAATTCACTATCATTCACATTACTTCCCCTTTGCTTTTGAACAATGAAATGCGATTATATACACAAACTGCTTAAAGGTGCAGAAATCAGTATATAAGGCGTTTGCTTAGCAACAAATTTTCTTATTCATATAGCGCGCAAGTCATTCATTGGGAACAGCATGAAAAACATTAAGTTATTTATTACAACCTTGCTTTTTGTCAGTTTGTTAGCAGGTTGTGGTATGAGCGGACCACTTTATAGAACCCCAAAACCTGCGCCTGTTGTTGAACAACAAAATAAAGCACCTGAAGAGATACAGTCTTCGCATGAACTGCTTGATAGCGACGCAATACCAGCCTCTGCAAGCGAATAAGATAAACTGCTGTTTGAAGTTAACATTATCTTTGTAACACATTGATTTATTATACAGTTAAGTAAATAGAAAGGATTTAAAATTGGATCACTTTAATTATCAAAATGATGGCCGTCTTTTTGTGGAAGGGTTACCTGTAGAACAGGTAATTAATAAAGCAGGTACACCAGCTTATATCTACTCGCGTGCAACCATAGAGCGTCACTGGCAGGCTTTTGATCGCGCAGCAGGGCAACACCCTCATCTAATCTGTTACGCAGTTAAAGCAAACTCTAATTTGGCAATCTTAAATCTGATGGCGCGTATGGGCTCCGGGTTTGATATTGTTTCTGTCGGCGAACTGATGCGCGTTATTCAAGCTGGTGGTGATCCGAAAAAAGTGGTTTTTTCTGGCGTAGGTAAAACAGAAGCTGAAATATCTGCCGCATTGCAGGCGAACATTCTTTGTTTTAATGTCGAATCTATTTCCGAGCTATACCGTATTAATGGTGTTGCTAAAGAGTTGAATGTTAAAGCACCTATCTCAATCCGCATTAACCCAAATATTGATGCAGGTACGCATCCTTATATCTCAACCGGTTTAAAAGAAAATAAATTCGGTATTGAAATAGAGCGGGCTGCAGAGGTTTATCAAATAGCCCAGGAGCTTGAATTTTTAGAAGTAAAAGGGGTAGATTGCCATATTGGTTCTCAGTTGACCGAAATAGCGCCTTTTCTTGAAGCATTAGACAAATTGTTAATCTTAATTGATCAGCTGGCAGAACAAGGTATCACTATCTCCCACCTTGATCTGGGCGGCGGTTTAGGTGTGCCTTATGATAAAGAAACACCACCGGAGCCGAGTGAATATATGACGGCGATCATTGACAGAATGGCAGGTAGAAATCTTAAGCTTATTTTTGAACCCGGCCGCGCAATTATGGCAAATGCAGGTGTACTGGTGACTAAAGTTGAATTTCTAAAGCTTAATGACCACAAAAACTTTGCTATTGTCGATGCCGCCATGAACGATCTGATTCGCCCTGCGTTATACAGTGCGTGGCAGAATATTATTCCACTTAATAGACACTATAATGACGGCAAAGATCGCCCGGTACGCACCTATGATATTGTCGGCCCCATTTGTGAAACGGGTGATTTTTTAGGTAAAGAGCGCCAACTTGGCCTGGCTGAAGGTGATTACCTTATTATCCGCAGCGCGGGGGCATACGGCGCAACAATGAGCTCTAATTACAACTCCCGTTGCCGAGCTGCAGAAATATTGGTGGATGGGGAAAAAGCCTTTGTCGTACGTGAACGAGAAGAGCTTAAAGACTTATGGCGTGGAGAGCACGTTTTACCCAGTTAATCTTTTTAACTTGACCCGTTTCTATTCGTGTCTGTTAAAATAATAAATTTGCTCAGAGTTAAATTAAACAACGAGAAATAATGAATATTCAATTTTCTAAAATGCACGGATTAGGTAATGACTTTATGGTCATTGATAATGTAACGCAAAATGTCTTCCTTTCTAAAGATGCGATCAGCCGTTTGGCAGATCGTAATTTTGGTGTAGGTTTTGACCAATTATTAATGATTGAACCACCTTATGATCCTGAACTGGATTTTCATTACCGTATTTTTAATGCTGATGGCAGTGAAGTAGAACAATGTGGTAATGGTGCGCGTTGTTTTGCCCGTTTTGTTAAGATGAAAGGGTTAACCCAAAAGCGGGTTATTAATGTCAGTACTGCCAATGGTAAAATTCAGCTTAAAATTGAACATGATGGTAATATAACTGTTGATATGGGTAAGCCCATTTTGGATCCCGCCAAAATTCCTTTTATTGCCAAAAAAGAGGAAAAAATATACATACTGCGGGTAGAAGATCATACTGTTATGTGCGGTGCCGTTTCTATGGGTAATCCGCACTGT
>DATCZZ010000353.1:0-16542 GCA_036525635.1 Psychromonas sp.
AATACATGTGTACCTAAGCGATCGTAGTAATCACATTATTTTAGAGGTTCAAGACAGCGGGGCAGGCGTACCCGAAGATATTTCAGAACACATTTTAGAGTTCGGTGTAAGCTCAAAACATAATGCCGAACAGAGCGGTATCGGCTTGTACCTGGTCAAACAACTGGTTAATTACTTTCACGGAAGTATTGATTGGGAACGGACGGAGCAATACACTACGCTGTTCAGCATCTACTTGGATAAAAATGAAACCGCTAATTATGACTAAAACCACCGTAATGCTTCTTGAAGATGATCTTCGCGCAAGCTACACCCTCGAATCGACCATCAATCAACACTCTGATTTTACGGTGGTAGCCGTCAGCGAAAGCTGCTCGGAAGCCTTGCTCCAATTCGAGGCATACAAACCGGCATTAATCTTTGTCGATATAACCTTACCTGACGGCAATGGCATTGATGTTATGCGCCAGCTTCGTGAGCAAAACGCAGAGTGTGATTTCATTATGACAACCGCTGAACGAGAAACCGCCACGGTGGAAAAAGCCGTGCAGCTGGGTGTGCTCGACTATTTGGTAAAACCAATTCGTATCTCACGAGTTAACCAGGCGTTGGACGATTATCAGCAATACAAACAGCAGTTTGCCCGTGCCGCCAAGGTTGATCAGGGAGATATTGACAAAATCTTACGTAAAGCGCCTGCAAAGCAATTACGCCTGACACCGAAAGGCATTGATGCCACCACCCTCGCTTCATTGAAAACAATTCTACAGGAAGAGAAATTACATGATTTTTCTGCCGATGAAATTGGTGAACGCATGAACGTCAGCCGTATTACGGCAAGGCGCTACCTGGAGTTTCTTGAGTCAGAAGGCGCAATTCGCTTAGTGTTAAACTACAATACTGGCGGCAGACCCCGCCGTTTGTACCAGATGGTCAAGTAACAGCCAGCGTCACAATCCTCCGCCGGATTTGTCCGCTAAAACACATCGTTGATGCCCTATTATTCAATTGTTGCAGTTGCTTTGCTCTTTGCTCGTATAGCAAGACAGTCAGAGCAAAGACTACAATATAGGAAATTGCCATAGCAATCACAGAGTAAAGCAGATGCTCAGCGCGACTCGCAATTTTGCTATCGCCCTCCTCCAACCCGCTTTGCAGAAAAGCCCTTGCCTTTCGCCAATAGTTGACGTTTAATGGTAACTATCTGAACGAATGCGGATCTTCCTACAGAGATCTTTCATCTTATTAGCCCATGCTGGGCGCACATAAAAAATTTGCTTACCATGCAGTATTTTGTGGCGCAGAAGCAAACTGCATTTATATTTCAGCGACGACCAACAAACACACCAAAATATTACTTACTCAACCTCACCTCGGTGACAGTGAAAGCGTAATAGCCTTTAATATCAGATCGTTAAATTTTTTATAGCATAGGGAGCTGTCATTTTGCTGCTCTATCCATTAAATGCTTATTTTAAAATAACCAACCTATTTTTAATGATCGTCACTGCCATCAAAACTTGCGAGTTGAGTTTATACAAAAGGATTACTTACATGTGGTTACGCACTACTTTTGAGCTGACATTCGAGATTACTGTGCCGACCCCCTTTATTCTGATGCTGCGGCCACGCAGTGGTGCTCATCAATGGATAGTACGCGAGGAATACAGGATAAAACCAAGTATCCCCGTTTCCGAGTTCACAGATAATTACGGCAATCTTTGTCAACGGCTGATCGCACCTCAGGGCGCTTTTTCGATCTATACCAGTGCCGATATAATGACAGCGGATTACTCCGATCAGGCGCCGGGCGCTCCGTTTGTCAATATAGAATGTCTGCCTGATCACGTATTAAGTTACCTGCTGCCCAGTAGATACTGCGAATCAGAGCGTTTTGGTGATATGGCGAATACGATCACAGCCGGACAACTTCCTGGTTATGATCAAGTCAAGGCCATTGAAACATGGCTGCGTAATAACATCCGTTACTTGCCGGGCAGCAGTGACCTGCCGGTGTCAGCAGTGGAGGTTAATTTAAAACAGTCGGGTGTCTGCCGTGATCTTTCACACCTTGGCATAGCACTATGCCGCAGCCTCAGTATTCCGGCACGCATGGTGGTGGGTTATCTGCATGACCTGAAGCCGATGGATCTCCACGCTTGGTTTGAAGCCTATATTGCGGGCCGATGGTATACCTTCGATGCAACACAGGTAGAACTCCAAGGTGGATATGTCACAATTGGCTATGGCCGAGATGCTGCTGACGTTGCTATCTACAACCAATTCGGCCCTGCGGTTTATCCTGCCAGCAAAGATGTTCGGGTGCAGCTTATTGAAGAGAAAGATATTTAATAGCAAACAAGGCCAGCTTGTATTGGCGGTACGGAATCCTAAACCGGCTCATTTGTGCCGGTCAGGAAGCCTGCTATTACAGCGCAGATATAAAAAAGGTTACAGGCCAGTAAGTTGAATGGTGTTATTCCACTGGGTCAAATCCGTTTCAATCCGGCTGACATCGACAGAAACCTTCAGCTTCTGACTTTTCCCGCCATCAAAAAATACGCCGCTGAGTGGTGAAACATCAGCATAATCGCGGCCCCATGCGGTTGTAATGTGGTGCTCAGCCGGCATATTGTTATTGGTAGGATCAAATTCAAACCAGCCCTCACCTGGGATATAGACAGAAAACCAGGCATGGGAAGCATCACTGCCAACCAGTTTTTTCTGCCCTGGGGGCGGGAATGTTTCAAGGTAACCACTGACATAGCGGGCAGGAAAACCGAGTGAACGCAGGCAGCCTATTGCAAGCTGAGCAAAATCCTGACAGACCCCCCGCCTCTTCAGCAACACCTCCGCCAGCGGCGTCGCAATGCTGGTTGATTCAGGGTCATAGGTAAAATCACTATGGATCCGTTGATTCAGTTCTCGTACCGCAGCCAACAGCGGGCGGTCAGGATAAAATGAAGTAGCGGCATAGTTGCGCAATCCGTCCGACGACATTACCATCGGAGAATCCATGACGAACTCCCGCGCATCAAGCAGCGCTGTATCGCGCCCCTGCTGCAAAGCCAGCAGTGCTTGACTGCAGGTAATTCCCTGGCCGAAATTCAGTTTTCCCTCAAGACCATATTTGCTTTCCTGGATCCGGATATCACTGCTAATATCGATCAGTAGTTCACTGTGCGGCCGTTCCAATGAGAAAAAATACGCTCTGTTGCCAAAATAGTCGCAGCGCTCCTGCCCGACAGTATCGGAGGGGGAGATATTAATAGAGCTGCTCACGCAACGCTGATAAGTCGTATCTCTTGGCAACAGATAGGCCCGGTTATAACTTAGCGAGACCGGTTTTTCATATTCATAATGAGTGATGTGGCGAACGCGGTAGATCATAATTCTCCATCCCAGTCGGTACGTACAAGTTGGTTATGCACCTTGACCTGATCAAAGTATTTGTTGCTGATTTGCGCCGAAGTGGTCTCTAACAGGTGCTGAATACGGGACAGCAGCTGTTCAAGTTCAGGACGTGTAGCAGTCGTCAGGTTCTCGGCAGAGAGTTTTTCCGGCGAACTGAGCTGAATGGCAGTTGAGGCCTCCAGCAGCATCCTATCTTCATCAGTCAGCCCCAGCCCATGGGCTGATATTGGCAGTTCAGTGAGATGCTCACGCAGCAGCTCTATCTGATAAAACACAGAGCGGGGATTACTGCGATCAAAAATAAGAAGATCCAGTCCCTGCATCATACCACTACCATCATATTGGCGACGCCGGAATGTTATTAGGGATTCAGAATTTAACAGAATTGCCTCCAGAATCTGGAACTGCTGCTGCTCAGCTAACACAGGTACCAGTGATGAGCGGATCAGGCGAATTGACTGTAATGCTTTTTCAACCCGGCGTCCCATATCCATAAAGCGCCATCCGAGTGCACGAACCATGCTCTCCTGCCACAGCCCCGCCAGGGCAAGCAGAGTGGTCACCAGCGGATCCAGCGCTTCTTCCGGAGCGGAATTAAGTCCGGGTTTCAGCGCGTCTCTCAGGCCTGACAGGCCATCGCGCAAGTCGTTTACCACCCTTTGCGTATCAGATGACATCATCTCTTTGATCTGATCGGTACAGTGCAGCAGTGAATAGAGGTTGGCACTGATACTGCCTGCGCGGTTGCTGTCCAGAATGACGGACAGCAGCTCAGCTTCAGGTTGCTGCTGCAGCTTCGGATCGACAACGGTAAAGCCGGGAAAAGTAGCGGTCAATTCCGTCACTGTACGCAACAGCAGGCGGGTCTGTTCGGGCATATAATCAAAGCTGTTGAGCTGGATAAAAACCGTGCGCAGCAGCCGTAATGCTGATTCGGCCCGCTCGGCATAACGCCCCATCCAGTATAGGTTTTCCACCACGCGGCAAGGAAATGCAACATGAGGTTTCACTGAGGCAGCCGCAGTAACACGGGCGTTGGAGAGGAGCGACACCTGTTTTTCCGGTTCAGAAGCCAGAATCCAGGTGTCCTTGCTGATCGCTCCCATATGGTTACTCAGACTCATACTGCCATTTCCGGTACCGATTCGGGTCAGTCCGCCAGGCATCACACTGTAGGAGGAGTTGCTGGCCACCGCAAAACTGCGCAGTACAGCAGGTCGGGGGACAAGTTGCGGATTCAGCCAGGAAGGGGTATTGGAGGGCTGGATATACACTTGCGCTACAAAATTGACGGGGTCACGCTGGATTTTCAAAGCCAGCTCCTGGCGCTGCTGGGTGTTGAGCTGCAGCCCGAAAATGGCGTGATGCCCGCGCTTATGGCTGACAGATTTAATGACCAGGCTATCAAGATGCGCCTGAACATAGGCAAGATCCTGCGGATCACCACACCAATAGGTAGGTGCGGTGCGCAGTCGCAGTTCACGACCCAGAAAATGCTGGCTAACCTGAGGCAGATAACGCAGCAGCGCCGGATTTTCAAGAAATCCCGCGCCCAGAGGATTAACCACAATAACACGTCCGGAACGCACCACGTCGAGCAGCCCCGGTACGCCGAGACGGGAATCCCCGCGCAGCTCAACCGGATCACAAAAGGAGTCATCCACCCGGCGCAGCACCACGTCAACCCGCTCCAATCCCCCCAAAGATTTCATATACAGATAACCGCGACTGACCAGCAGATCACTGCCCTGTACCAACGGGTACCCCAGATAGTTGGCCAGATAAGCATGCTCAAAGTAGGTTTCACTGTAGGCACCGGGCGTCAGAACAACTATACGGGGACGTTCAGATGTGATCTGGCTGGCAAGCGTGTTGAGCTTCATCCGTAACGACTGGAAAAAGAGTGACAGACGATGGACGTGACTGTCGCGGAAAAGAGAGGGGAGCACCCGCGACATCACTGTCCGATTCTCCAGTGCGTAACCCGCACCGCTGGGTGATTGAGTCCTATCCCCAATGATGATCATCTCACCGTTGCTATCACGTACCATATCGGTCGAGTGTAGCACCAGCTGATGCTCTCCAGGCAGCGACAGTCCCTGACAGGCGCGCAGAAAACCACCGTGGCCAAACACCAGTTCCGGTGGCAGAACGCCATGACGGATCAGCTCCCGCTTACCGTAGATATCCTTGAGAATAAGGTTGAACAGTTCGGCCCGCTCCAGCAAGCCGGACTCAATCAGCGCCCACTCCTCACTCTGCAGCAGCACAGGGACGGGATCCAGCTGCCAGGATTGCGGGCTGTCAGATGCCCCCGGATTGTACGTCGCGCCATCGTCACGAAAAATCCGCTCTGCCTTTAATTGACGCTCACGAATCCCTTCAGAACCGAGCGTCTTCAGCGCATCAAGCAGATAGTGCCAGTGCTGCCGCGCTTGCGTCTGATTACCATAAACCTCATCGTAACCTGTAGCGCTTCCTGCATACTGCAGTTCATCAGGTCTTCCTGTAGCAGGGATTTTCATTGACTTATCGCTTCCGTATTAAGAATTAAACCATATAGTAGCGCAAATCCACTAATTCTCTAATTCATTTATAGCGCTTAAAATGGATCCAGGTTTGGTGATTTATTTTGTAAATAGGACAACTATTTACTGCAATCACAAGCTTACTCTGCTCCATTTTTCCGGCGCCTGAATCGCTCCTCTAATTAGTGGAATTGCTGTTAGACCGCGGAGCCATCAACAGATCACATTTCCATCGCACGCCGTAAATCCAGTGTGTAAGGATACTCTTCGGTCGGTTGCTCTTCAGGCGGCGCCATCGGCCGTGGCGGCGTATGATTGACAAACAGTTCCCTTATGCCATTAAACTCAGGCATATGTTCCTGGTTCTTTGGCGTATGGTCAATGTCCCAGAAACGGTTAATCCGTCGGGATTCCGCTTCAAACGCATTCACCGGCAGCGTTTCGTAACTCCGTCCGCCCGGATGCACCACGTGGTAGGTACAGCCACCGATCGTCTGGCCATTCCAGGTATCAACCAGATCGAACACCAGCGGCGAATGCACGCCGATTGTCGGATGCAGTGCTGATTGCGGCTGCCAGGCTTTGTAACGCACACCGGCAACATACTCACCATTGCGACCAGTGGAGCGCAGCGGAATACGCCGTCCATTACATGCCAGTACGTGACGGCCAGGTGTCAGTCCCTCGATCTTGATCTGCAGCCGTTCGACCGATGAGTCTACATAGCGTGCCGTACCCATACTGCCGATCTCCTCACCCAGTACATGCCACGGCTCAATCGCCCAGCGCAGTTCCATCCTGATATTATCAATGTTGACACTGCCGTAATGGGGAAAACGGAACTCCTCAAAGGGGGCCAGCCAGGATAGCTGAAAAGGAATAGCATGCTCCTGCAGATCCTTGACAACATCGCGCAGATCATCCCAGACATAATGCGGCAACATAAAACGGTCATGCAGTTCAGTGCCCCAGCGCACCAGCGGCTTATGGTAAGGATCCTGCCAGAAGCGGGCAACCAGACAACGTATTAAGAGCGACTGTACCAGCGACATCTGCGGATGCGGCGGCATTTCGAAACCACGAAATTCAAGCAGCCCCTGGCGTCCAGAGGACAAGCCGGCAGAATAAAGTTTATCAATACAAAACTCAGAGCGATGCGTATTGCCGGTAATGTCCACCAGCAGGTTGCGCATCAGCCGATCCACCAGCCACGGCTGTGCAGACTCTCCGTCCGGCATCAGTGAAAAAGCGACCTCCAGCTCATAGAGCATCTCCTCGCGCCCTTCGTCAACACGTGGAGCCTGACTGGTCGGGCCGATAAACATGCCGGAAAAGAGGTAGGAAAGCCCCGGATGATGCTGCCAGTAGGTGACAAAACTGCGCAGCAGATCCGGTCGGCGCAGAAACGGACTGTCACTGGCTTTGGCAGCGCCAAGCGTAATATGATTCCCGCCACCCGTTCCGGTATGACGACCGTCGAGCATAAACTTCTCAGCGATCAGTCTTGCCAGTCGGGCTTCCTCATAAAGCTCTGTAGTGGTAGTCACCAGTTCAGACCAGTTATTTGCCGGATGGATATTGACCTCAATAACACCAGGATCCGGTGTTACCTTGAAGCAGAGCATGCGCTCATCTTTGGGCGGCTCATAACCTTCAATCACTACCGGCAGAGCAAACTCGACAGCAGTATCTTCAATCAGCTCAATCAGTGCCACATAGTGTTCGAGACGTTCCAGTGGCGGCAAAAACAGATACAGGCAACCATTGCGAGGCTCGATACACAAAGAGGTTCGAACCACTTCCACCATCGCTGACTGTGGTTGTGCAGATTTAGCATCCTGACACGACTGCATGGCGCTTTTCCCAGCAGCAGGCAGCGGCTCAGCGGGTGCAAAAGGATCACGGGCATTTCCCGGATCCGGGTACTCCTCGACCAGCTCCGGCAGTGAATTCAGGGGCAGTCTCAGCCCCATCGGGGAGTCGCCTGGGATAAGCGTCAGCGTATCCCTGCGCAGTGGCCAGGGACTGCTGCACCATTGTTCTGTAGCATAATTCCAGCCCAGCGGCAGGCAGAATCCTACCGGCAGGTTCAGCCCCTGGGATAGCAGCTGCGCCAGTTTTTGTCTTTCCAGCCCATCTTTGAGATCGGCACTCAAAGGATCGACGTTATCCGGTAACGTCTGCTCTTTCCAGAGGTAATAGAGTGTGTCTTCGTAGGCCGGCAGCACTGCTGCAGGCTTCAGTCCAACCTTGCTGGCCAGTTTTTCCGCAAAGGCTTGTGCTTTTTCGCGCGTCACACCGTAGTCTTTATCAACCCTGGCCAGCAGTTTTGGATCCCGCCATAAAGGCTGACCATCGCTGCGCCAGAAACAGCCCAGCGCCCAGCGCGGGATCTCTTCACCGGGGTACCATTTACCCTGACCATAATGCAGCACACCACCCGGAGCAAATTTCTTCTGCAGGCGCAGCAGCAGATCCTTGGAGAGGCTCAGTTTATCCTTGCCAAGTGCCTCCGTATTCCACTGCGCTGAATCCATATCATCAACAGAAACAAAGGTCGGCTCTCCGCCCATGGTCAGGCGTACATCCTGCTCCAGCAGCTGTTGATCCACCGCCTTACCGAGTGCATCAATAGATTGCCACTGCTGCTCCGTATAAGGTTTGGTCACGCGCGGATCTTCATGGATGCGCGTCACCTCGTTGCTGAAGGCAAATTCCACGATACACTTTTCAGTCCCCCCTGAAATCGGGGCCGCTGATTGTGGCGATGGGGTGCAGGCCAGTGGTATATGCCCCTCACCGGCAAACAGTCCGGATGTCGCATCAAGGCCAACCCACCCTGCTCCCGGGATATAAACCTCACACCAGGCGTGCAGATCGGTAAAGTCCTTCTCCGGTCCCGACGGGCCGTCCAGCGCTTTGACATCAGATACCAGCTGTACCAGATAACCGGAGACAAAGCGGGCGGCAAGTCCGAGGTGGCGCAGAATCTGCACCAGTAACCAGGCTGAGTCACGGCAGGAGCCGCGCTTCAGCTCCAGCGTCGTCTCGCAACTTTGGACACCCGGTTCCATGCGGATATTGTAACTGATATCCTGCTCTAAACGCTGATTCAGGTAGACCAGAAAATCATTAGTGGGTAACGATTTTTTCGGTACTGAATCAATCCATTTGCGCAGCAGCGGTCCGTTATCAACGATTTCCAGATAGGGTTTCAGCTCTTTTTTCAGGTTCTCGTCATAGGCAAAGGGGAATTTCTCCGCAGATTCTTCGAGAAAGAAATCAAACGGGTTAATCACCGTCATATCCGCGATCACCTCAACTTCGACACGCAGATGATCGCTTTTTTCAGGAAAAACCAGCCTGGCGAAAAAATTACCAAAAGGATCCTGCTGCCAGTTGATGAAATGATTCTCGGGACTTACCTTGAGCGAATAGGCTTTGATCGGTGTCCGGCTATGCGCAGCCGGACGCAGCCGAATGGTATGGGGCGTCATTTTAACCGCACGGTCATAATGGTATTCAGTAACATGATTTATCGCGACTCGGATACTCATATAACACTCCGTTCATAAGAGGGAAACCAGCTTTCGCTGAGGCAGGTATGCACCTCATTCAGTTCAAGCTGCAACTGATTCAGGTATTCACGGAATTTTGCACCGAGCGCATCGCTTTTGCTCAGGTCATAGGGGGCCCTTAATGATTTTTCAATACAACGGATAACCTCGCCGCCATTCGGCAGATTCCCGGATGCATCACGAACCTGGTTCAGACAGAATTGAAAACTGCGCGGAAAATGCGGATCTTCCAGTAAAAAAGCAACAACATCCCGATCACGCACAGCGCTGCGCACGGTTCTTCGGTAACTCATATGCGCACTGCTGGAGCGCAGTACATTGCCCCACACAACCTCCTGGATATTGAGATCGGTATCCAGATCACCGAGCAGCGCGGCAGCACCGGCATCCAGTAACCTGGTGAGCATATCTGCACGTTCCAGATTGCATCCTAAACTCAAAAATTGACTTGCCGCATCGCGGCTCATCGTGCCGTTCAACAGGCCATTGATCTGCTGACAGCGTTTAACCATCTGCTCCAGAAATTGATTTCTGCGACTGCGATTAATCCCCTGTTTTATATTATCCCTGGCAAAAATATAGAGTTCATTAACAATTTCCCAGGTTTCCTGGGGCAATAGATCCCGCGAAGTTCTGACATTTTCACGCAGGGCTCGAATTGACGACAGCAGCGATGATGGGTTACTGTCATCAGCAAGTAAAAATTTAACCACGTTGCGTTCATCGCGGTTCTTATAACGATCCAGAAAAAGGGGCTCAGCACCGTTGAGAATGATCAGGTTATACCAACTGATTCCCACCTCCTGCGGCAGATCAAAGAGCAGGTGATCGTAAACACTGACCAGCCTGGCGGTATTTTCAACCCGCTCAATATAGCGGGCCATCCAATAAAGTCTTTCAGCTAATTTAGATAACATCAGTTTGTCTCCTCCTTTACAATCCAAGTATCTTTACTCCCTCCCCCCTGGGAGGAGTTCACCACCAGAGAGCCTTTTTTCATTGCCACACGGGTTAACCCGCCGGTGGTGACATACACCTCCTTTCCTTGTAATATAAAGGGCCTCAGATCCAGATGCCGCGGCTCAACACACCCCTTGCCGACCAGCGTCGGGGCCGTCGACAGATTCAAAGTCGGCTGGGCAATATAGTTGCGCGGATCCGCTTTAATTAACTCCGCAAATTGGGCCAACTCCGCCTTGCTGGCATGTGGTCCAATCAACATACCGTAACCACCTGATTCATTCGCCGGTTTAACAACCAGTTTATCAAGGTTATCAAGAACATACTGACGCTGCTGCGGATCATCGCAAAGATAGGTTTTGACATTGGAGATCAAGGGTTCTTCGTTGAGATAGTAACGAATAATATCCGGCACATAGGCATACACCACTTTGTCATCCGCCACGCCGGCACCTGGCGCATTTGCCAATGCCACATTGCCAGCCAACCAGGCACGCATCAAGCCGGGCACGCCGAGGGCAGAATCCTTGTTGAAAACCTCGGGATCAAGAAACAGATCATCAATACGGCGATAAATCACATCAACCCGTTCCAGTCCGGTGATAGTGCGCATATAAACGCAGTCATCATCAGCAACGACGAGATCATTTCCCTCAACCAGTTCGGTGCCCATCTGCTGAGCGAGATAGGCATGTTCAAAATAGGCGGAATTATAGATGCCGGGTGTCAGTACGACGATTTCAGGGCGTTTTATGTTGCGCGGAGAGAGGGAAACCAGCATGTCAAACAGGCGATCCGGATAGTCGCTCACTGATTTAATGTTATCTTTTTCAAACAGCTCCGGCAGTACTCGCTTGGTAATTGCCCGGTTTTCAAGCATATAAGAGACGCCGGAGGGCACACGCAGGTTATCTTCCAGTACATAAAATTCACCATCAGAATCACGCACCAGATCGGTGCCGCAGATATGCGCCCAGACACCATGAGCGGGCTTCATGCCAATACATTCCGGACGGAAATTTTTAGATTGCGTAATGAGGTGTTCAGGAACGATGCCATCTTTGATAATCTGCTGCTCGCCATAGAGATCACTGATAAACATGTTTAATGCCTTGAGGCGCTGCTTCAGCCCTGCGGCGGTTTTATTCCACAGCTTTTCAGAAATGGTGCGGGGAATGATGTCAAAAGGCCACGCCCTGTCGATGTTTCCCTCCTCGGTGTAAACCGTAAAGCTAACCCCCATCTCCTGAATTGTCACTTCAGAAAATTTTCGGCGTGATTCCAGTTCATTTTCATCAAGTGACTGCAGGTGTTCTATCAGACGCTGCGCTGCAGGACGAGGGATTCCTTGATCATCGATCAGCTCATCATTAAGCTGATCCGGATTATAATCTTTCCATGCAATACTCATATGATCTCCACCTGTTGAATTCACTTGCCCGCCAGTGATTTGTTCATCAAACAGATGCTCCGGATTATAATGCCCCCATGCAATACTCATAAAACCTCCATCAGCTGAATTCACTTGCTCGCTTGTATTCTTAAATTGATAGTCGCGCACCAAAATAGAGCGGAACTGGCTTGTTTTTATACTGAAAAACTCAAAAAGCTCCTGTTTTCCAATGTAAACCTACTGTTTTTAGTAATCAAAGCAATAAATAAGCCAGAACCATCGCCGCTATATTAAATTTATCTGTTATGGCTCCTGCTGAGGGAAAAACGTTCGGTAACATAGGGCAACAAGTTAACAAGGGAAATAGTTCCGATAATTAGCGCTGTTTCAGTACATCATTAAATAATCAACACATCATTAAATAACTATCTGCACGCGGGAGGGAAAAAGGGCTTTAAATGTCTGCGAAAAACAGCTTTCCGTTTGTTTGCTGTAACGATTAAAAAGTTGCTCAGATCTATTTTGCCATTCCAGCTCTTAATCTCGCAATTGTATGAATAACATCACTATTTT
This sequence comes from Psychromonas sp., assembly GCA_036525635.1. Classification (GTDB taxonomy): domain Bacteria; phylum Pseudomonadota; class Gammaproteobacteria; order Enterobacterales; family Psychromonadaceae; genus Psychromonas. The sequence goes on from DATCZZ010000353.1 coordinate 12,447, forward strand.
GAATAAACCAACTGCGTTCGGAGAGATAACAACGGGTTTGCACTTAAGGCCTGTTAACCTTTAATATGCGGCACCTCTCACTGTGATGAATAAAACAGGCAAAAGAGCAGCATCAGTAGTATTATTTTTCACATGGGTATTTAATGACAAAGAAATGACTTTCTATGGGATAACTACATTCAACATAGTCCACGTCATACTATTCATTAAGGTACGATTTTAATCTGCAGATTAACTGACAATTACCCTATTGCTTTCTTCTTATGCAAAAAAACACTGAGGATTCAGCATGTTCCATTACAATAACAGGCGTATCAGCCATCTTACCGGGGATACTTATGCCGTGATTTTAGCAGGTGGTCGTGGCAGTCGATTGTTTGAATTAACCAGCTGGCGCGCTAAACCGGCAGTCTATTTTGGCGGTCAGTTCCGTATTATCGACTTCCCTTTATCAAACTGCGTAAACTCTCACATTAGACGGGTCGGTGTTGCGACCCAGTACAAATCTCACTCTTTAATCCGCCATATCAACCGTGGTTGGGGGAGTTTTAAGGCTGATTTATCGGAGTTCATTGAAATATTGCCGGCATCGCAGCGCTGTAATAATGACTGGTATGTGGGAACTGCAGATGCGGTGTATCAAAACTTGGATATTATCCGCAGCCACCGGGCGAAATATATTTTAATTTTATCAGGCGATCATGTCTATCGTATGGATTATGCCAGGTTACTGATCCAACACGTAGAGAGTAACGCGGATATGACTGTCTGTTGTGTTGAAACGACATGCGCAGAGGCGGCGGGCAGTTTCGGTGTGATGACCGTGGATAAAGAGAATAAGGTTATCGCATTCAATGAAAAACCTGCAGTGCCTAACGAACTACCCAATAAACCTGGTTGGTGCTTGGAGTCAATGGGCAATTATGTTTTTAATACTGAATTTTTATTCAAACAACTAGAAAAAGACAGTATTAATGAAAACTCCAGCCATGATTTTGGGCATGATATCATCCCCGGAATTATCGATGAGCATAATGTTTTTGCCTTTGCTTTCACTGATCCCAATAGTGACAATCAACCCTACTGGCGAGATGTTGGTACATTAGATTCTTTTTGGGAAGCGAATATGGAGCTGGTTGAGCCTAAGCCGCAATTCGATTTATATGATAAATCCTGGCCAATTTTCACCTATCAGGAACAACTTCCGCCGGCCAAATTTATTTTTGATAATGACCAGCGGCGAGGGACGGCTCTAGATTCAACGGTTTCCAGCGGCTGCATCATCTCGGGAGCAACTGTTCGCAAGTCGTTGTTATACTCAAGTGTGCACGCACACTCCTACAGCCTCATTGAACAGTCGGTAGTAATGCGTGAGGTGGATATTGGTGAGCATTGCCAATTGTTCCGCGTTATTGTCGATGCCAAGTGCCGTATCCCGGCAGGGTTACGCATTGGTTACGACAGAGAGCAGGATATTGCCAATGGTTTTCGAGTTACTGAAAAAGGGATTACGCTGGTCACTCGAGATATGCTTGCGGCTTTAGCTAAAAAAACAGCCGCTTGAGATGCTCTGATAGAGCGCAAGCTGTTTGTTGCCTGAATCCGCTAATATTAAAGCACAATAGCGACTACGACAGTCACCTCAAAAAGATGTTGCCCAGCTAAAAATGTAACGTGCTGGGCCATATTGAGTTATATTTATGCAACTCCGGCAATCGCGGAACGCTCCAGTTCCCAATTACTACTAAGCTAAGTTTACTAAAAAAGGATCTCGCGAAAGCTTGTGATCATTGTCGGGGTTATACCAGGCAAGCTTATCGGCTAAAGTAACCACCTCGCCAATAATCATCAGTGTAGCCCCCTGCAAACCGCCGCCAAGTCGTTCCAGTTCAGCTAACTTACCAATCACAACATGCTGTTCTGAGGTGGTCCCTTTATTGACCAGTGCAACGGGTGTCTCAGGTGCACGTCCATGACCGAGTAATTGCGCTTTAATTTCTTCTGAGCGCAGCAATCCCATATACACTACCAGGGTTTGATTGGGCGCGGCTAATGCCTGCCAATTAAGCTGTTCACCGTCCGCCTTGCGGTGCCCTGTGACAAAGGTTACCGATTGTGCAAAATCACGGTGTGTTAGCGGAATTCCGGCATAAGCACTGCAACCCGAGGCTGCTGTGATACCGGGCACTACTTGAAAAGCAACTCCCGCATCAACCAACTCTTCAAGCTCTTCTCCCCCCCGGCCAAAAATAAAAGAATCCCCGCCCTTCAAGCGCACCACTATTTTGCCTTGCTGGGCAAATTCAACCAGCATTTGATTGGTTCGAGACTGTTCCACCTCATGATTCCCCGCCGCCTTGCCCACCGAGATTAAATCAGCATCACGACGCACTAAATCTAAAATCTCAGCAGAGACCAAACGGTCATATAAAACCACATCAGCCTGCTGCATTAACTGCAGGGCTTTCAATGTTAAAAGAGATGGGTCGCCAGGTCCGGCGCCGACCAAAGCGACATCACCATGCGCCACATCTTGTGTCAGACTGACTTCCATTAAAGCAATGGCTTTATCCGTCTGCCCTTTTTGCAAGAGGTTGGCAAGCAGACCATTGGCAAAAAGTTTTTCCCAGTAGCGTCTGCGCAATGACGCTATTTTAATCACGCTTTTCACTCGATGACGAAACTCAGCGGAAATAGAGGCCAGTCGCCCCAAATGCATAGGTAATAATGTCTCTAAGCGCTCTCGAATCAATCGTGCCAATACAGGTGCCTGACCACCACTTGAAATAGCCACTATAATTGGGGAACGATCCACGATGGATGGCATAATAACACTGGATATCTCAGACTGCCCCACCACATTAACCAATAAATTCCGGGCATGCGCCGCATCTGCAATGTGCTGATCCAGCTGTTGCTGATTTGTGGCGGCAATAACCAGCCATTTATTTTCCAGCAAGCGTTCGGTGAATTCCTGCTTAATTATTTTCAGTTCATTGTCAGCGGCTTGCCGTAATAGAGTAGGATGAAATTCCAGAGCACAAACAGTCACATCTGCCCCGGCTTTAAGTAACAGGTGAACTTTACGAAAAGCAGTATCCCCTCCTCCAACAACAAGACAGGGGCGGTTTTCAAATTTGGTAAAAATTGGCAGGTAATCCATATGCGCACTCTATTAATTGGGATATAAGTTTTAATATACCCCTAACTATAGAGAATTAATTGCTGCAGATGAAACATTAAAAGTAGATTTATTATTTCTAAATATAATAAAACCTATTCAATGGCTAAGATGATGCCGTGCTGTGGATTATTGAAGTTATAAAAAATGCAGCCTGGCGATTGAGCGGCTGCATTAACTCTTGATCAAACGATTATTAAAGCACTGCGCTTAGCCATGCTTTTTAACAAAGTCGATGCCCATTTGGATATCTGCATGTAATACCGATAACATCTCCTCTTTCTTACGCTCTTCAAAAGGGCTTAATTCACCAAAAGGTAAGACACGCTCGATCCCCTCTTTACCCAGTAACAAGGGCTGGGTGAAGAATGGCGAACATGAATTTCCGCCGTCTACATAGGCATTTTGAATAATACCCTGCTTGCCTAGAAGGGCTTTCACAAGATTCACACCAAAAATGGAGGCGGCACGTGCCATTGAAAGCGTTGCAGAGCCACCGCCCGCTTTGGCATTAACAACTTCTGTCCCGGCATTCTGGATGCGCTCAGTTAATTCGACCACCTCTTGATCTGTAAAAGTAACACCTTGTACTTGCGATAAAACCGGCAGGATAGTGCTGCCACTGTGGCCGCCAATCACATTAACGCGAACATGTTCTGCAGGTAACCCCTTAAGCTCGGCGACAAAGTCCTCCGCGCGGATAATATCTAAGGTTGTAATACCAAATAATTTTCTTTTATTGTAAACACCTGCCGCTTTCAATACTTCCGCGGCAATCGCTACCGTTGTGTTAACCGGGTTGGTGATAATACCAATACAGGCTTGTGGAGCAACCTCGGCAATCTTAGTCACTAAATTTTTAATAATACCCGCGTTAATATTAAATAAATCAGAACGGTCCATACCAGGTTTACG
>DATCZZ010000354.1:0-2891 GCA_036525635.1 Psychromonas sp.
TTACGTACTCTGCCTTATTTTCCTGTTGATGGCCGGGATCTTAATCCTCTCCTGCAGGATATCGGTCTTATTATCCACCCGCCGATGCTGTATATGGGGTATGTCGGTTTTTCTGTCGCCTGTGCCTTTGCCATTGCCGCATTAATGGAAGGGCGTCTGGACAGCGCCTGGGCTAAATGGTCTCGTCCCTGGACCATGACGGCCTGGATCTTCTTAACCCTGGGAATCGCATTAGGAAGCTGGTGGGCTTATTACGAACTCGGTTGGGGAGGCTGGTGGTTCTGGGATCCCGTTGAAAACGCTTCTTTTATGCCTTGGCTTGCGGGTACCGCTTTGCTTCATTCCTTGGCGGTCAGTGAAAAACGAGGTGTTTTTAAATCCTGGACGGTTCTGCTGGCAATCTGTGCATTCTCATTAAGTCTGCTCGGCACCTTTTTGGTGCGTTCCGGTGTATTAGTGTCAGTGCATGCCTTTGCCAGTGATCCTGCCCGCGGTCTGTTTATTCTCGCTTTTTTGATCTTGGTGATTGGTGGTTCGTTATTACTCTATGCGGTGCAGGCATCAAAAGTGAAGAGTCGCGGGCGTTATAGTTTTATCTCGCGTGAAACCATGCTGTTAACTAACAACATATTGTTAATCGCGGCGCTGATTGTGGTTTTATTGGGGACACTGTTACCGCTTATTCATAAAGAGATTGGCTTAGGCAGTATCTCGATTGGCGAGCCCTTCTTTAATCGTATATTTACGGTTTTAATTGTGCCCTTTGCACTCTTTTTAGGGGTTGGATCTTTACTGCGCTGGCAGCGTCAGAATTTAGCTGATTTATTCAAACCAGTGGTTATTATATTAACAATGAGTAGCATTGCGACTGTTGCTTTTCTCTTTGCCTTTGCCTTCCATTTTACCTGGCTGGCATTATTAGGCGTATTTCTCGGTATGTGGATATTCGCAGGCACCGTAGTCGAAATTTACCTGCGTGCGACGCACCGTTTTAGCCTGTTTGCCGGACTGACAAAATTGGGCAGGAGTCACTGGGCAATGTGTTTGGGGCATGCCGGACTTGCGGTGATGGTGATTGGCATTACCATGACGCAAAATTTTTCTATCGAACGTGATGTCAAGCTGGGGATCGGGGAGAGTATAGCCTTTGAACATTACGATTTTCATTTTGATGCGCTTGAGGAGCTTAACGGCAAAAACTATAGCGGCAGTGTCGGCATCTTTACGGTTAAACAGGATCAGCAAACTATCGCTGTTATGAAACCGGAAAAAAGAATTTACACGGTGCAGAGAATGCCGATGACTGAAGCCGCTATTGACCCAGGTTTTACCCGTGATCTGTATATTGCGATGGGGGAAATGCTGCCGGATGGCGCATGGGCGGTACGCATTTATTACAAACCATTTATACGCTGGATCTGGTTTGGCCCCGTGATGATGGCATTTGCCGGGATGCTGATGCTCTTTGACCGACGTTACCGGGTGAAAAAAGTTTCTCAATCATCGGCGGAGGTTATTTAAAATGGCGAATAGCAGAAGAGTACTCACACTGTCAGTTCCGCTGGTCATCTTTTTGATTGCATGTTATTTCCTGTTTAAAGGTCTGTATAGTGATCCTCGCAAACTGGATTCAGCGTTAATCGGTCAAACTGTACCTGAATTTACACTGCAGGATATTTATACACCTGAAAAACAATATGATGCTTCTATCTTTAAAGGGCAAAAGCTGCTGCTTAATGTCTGGGCTACCTGGTGCCCGACCTGTTATGCCGAGCATAAATATTTAAATGAACTGGCCGGACAGGGGATCTATATTATCGGCATGAACTATAAAGATAATCGCGTTAAAGCAATTAAGTGGCTAACGGATCTTAATGATCCTTATGCCATCAGCTTGTTTGATAAGGATGGTATGCTCGGGCTTGATTTAGGGGTTTACGGCGCACCTGAAACCTTTTTTATTGATAGCAAAGGTATTATTCAGTATCGTCATGTGGGTGATTTAAATTCACGTATCTGGCAGGATGAATTATCCACCATCTATGCTAATATGGAGTAACTCATGCGACTAACTTCATTACACCACTATTTTCACAATAGCCGTTTTAAAAGATTTCACTGCAGCTGTTATCTGTTTTTTGTGATCTGTTTTTTTAGCCCTTTAGCTTTCAGCGCGATTGATACCTTTGAATTTGATAATGCCGAGCAGGAGCAGACTTTTCATCTCTTAACCAAACAGCTACGTTGCCCTAAATGCCAGAATCAAAATATTGCAGACTCCAATGCGCAGCTTGCGAAGGATTTACGCAATAAAACCTATGAACTTGTTAAACAGGGTAAAAATGAGGAGCAGGTTACTGCGTACATGGTTGCCCGTTTTGGTAATTTTGTGCGTTACGATCCGCCAATGACACCTGCAACTATTTTCCTATGGCTGGGTCCGCTGCTTTTTGTTTTGTCAGGTTTTTATTTTTTATATGGTCAAATAAAACGGCAAAATAAACAAGTTGATCATTTAGATCCCAGGGAAGAGCTGCGCTTGCAGGAAATTCTTGGTAATAAAAAATCCTTACATAAAAAGTCGCAACAAGGGAATAAGCAATGATTTTACAGTTTTGGTTGGCCAGTATTTTGCTTGTGATAATCGCCACTGCCTTGCTGACGATCCCTTTTATACGCAGCTATAAAAATCAGCAGCAGAGTGATCGCCGTAACCAATTAAATCGGGCGTTATACGATGTGCGTTTAGCTGAACTTGAAGCGGATGAAGCACAAGATATTATTGCCGATAAAAAAACATTAGTGACTGAATTACAGCATAACTTACTTGATGATATTAGCGATAACAAGCCTCGGGCGGTTTACACAAAGAGTAAAATGTTATGGTTGCC
>DATCZZ010000355.1:0-3699 GCA_036525635.1 Psychromonas sp.
GGCCTTTAATCAACCAGTTTTCACTGCTGCGCAGAATCCCTACCGGAACGGCAATAAACAATCCCAATAACAATGACAGAGACACTAACCAAATGGTGGTCCACAAACCCGTGAGGTAAAACTGATATTCGTTTATAAATATTGAAAAATCCATCTCTACCTCGTTTTAATTGTATATTTGCGTTCAGCCCAACTAAAAAAGATGCTGGAAACAGAGGTAAAGAAAAGAAAAATCAGGGCAATAGTGATATAAAATGTAAAAGGTTGTTGAGTCGATCCGCCTGCATCCCCTGCTATTTTAACCATATCCTGTAAACCGATCACGGAAACCAGCGCAGTTGTTTTTAATAAAACTAACCAGTTGTTGCCTATACCCGGTAGCGCGTGGCGCATCATCTGCGGGAACATCACGCGAAAAAATATTTTGTATTTGTTCATACCATAGGCGATTGCAGCTTCTAACTGGCCTTTTTCAACCGCCGAAAAAGCACCTCGGAATGTTTCAGCCATATAGGCACCAAAGATAAAGCCTATCGTAATAATGCCTGCTATATAGGGGCTAATATCAATATACTCGGGCAAATAGGCATACCACTCATGCTCTGGGTTAAAGCTTAGCAGTATCTGATTAAACCATTCATTTAAGCTATAACTCCAATCATTGACCAATACCTGACCACCAAAGAAAATAAGCAACATTAGGATAAGATCTGGGATACCACGAATAAGCGTCGTGTAAAGTGTGGCGATGCCTTTAAAAAAAACTGAATGGGATAATTTCGCCAATGCTCCCAGCAGGCCAAGAAAAACAGCCAGCAGTAGTGACAGCAACGCAACTTGAATGGTTAACCATGCGCCATCAAGTAATATTCCCTGATAATTTTGTAGTTCTAGCATAATTATTTCTTTTTTTAATAAAAAAGGATGGTTTCCCATCCTTTCATACCCACAGGGCTTAAATATATAGATTCAAAGCCTATGGGTATATGATCATTTAAGCTGAGCTTATTCTTCACCACCATAAACATCAAAGGTAAAGTATTTATCTTGGATTGTTTGGTAAGTACCGTTAGCCCGAATTGCTTTAATCGCATTATTAAATTGTTCGATAAGATCTTTATCCTGTTTACGGACTGCGATACCAGCACCTTCACCAAACCATTTAGGATCGTTCAGTTTTGGACCGACAAATTCAAATTTATCGCCACCTTCCTTGGCTAATAATCCGCCATAAATTGCAGCAGAATCAGCCATTATATAATCTAGACGACCCGCTTTAAGATCCAGATATGCTTCATCGGCTGATCCGTAACGTTTAATTTCAGCTTTTGGAAAATTATCAGAAATATAGAGATCCATGGAAGTTGCACGCTGTACTCCCACTTTTTTGCCCGCCATGAAATCAGGGTTTTGTTGGTACTCAGTCCCCTTTAAAGCAGCAAATCGAGCGGGGATATGTTGATATTTATCCGTAAAAGCAACACGTTTTTTACGTTCTTCGGTAATATCCATAGTTGCTATAATCGCATCGAATTTACGCGCAAGTAACGCGGGGATAATACCATCCCAGTCTTGCTTAACTAAGGAGCAGTCAGCCTGCATTTCAGCACACAGCGCATTGGCTATATCGATATCGAACCCTGTCACACTGCCATCCGCCTCTGTCTGGCTAAACGGAGGGTAAGCCCCCTCAATACCGATACGAATCTGTTTCCACTCCTTCGCCTGCACAACATTAACTGACAATGTAAATAGTGCAATCAACAAGCTAATTTTTTTCATTTTATATCCTTATTTAAGGTAAGTTTAATATTCAAATTTTGCAGTTAATAAACAGATGAAATAAATTGTTTAAAACGTTTAGATGAAGGGTTTGAAAAAATATCTTCCGGTTTCCCCTCTTCTTCCACTAAACCTTCGTGTAAAAATATCACTTTATTGGAAACGTCACGGGCAAACGCCATTTCATGAGTAACCACTAGCATAGTACGCCCCTCTTCAGCTAAGCCGCGCATAACATTCAATACTTCCCCGACAAGTTCAGGATCAAGTGCAGAAGTTGGTTCATCGAATAACATCACTTCCGGCTCGACAGCCAATGCACGCGCAATTGCAACACGTTGTTGCTGTCCGCCAGATAGTTGCCCCGGGTAAAAAGATTTTCGCTCATATAACCCCACTCGCTGTAAAATAATTTCAGCTTTGGCAATCGCTTCCTTTTTAGGTACGCCTAAAACATGAACCGGCGCTTCAATAACATTTTCCAGAACAGTCATATGAGACCATAAATTAAAACTTTGAAAAACCATCGCCAAACGGGAACGGATACGTTCAACTTGTTTAATCGAAGCTGGCACTGCACCACGTCTCTTATCCTGCCTCATTTCAATCAGCTCGCCATTTACTCGAATTTCGCCCGAGCTAGGTGTTTCAAGAAGATTGACGCAACGTAATAGCGTACTTTTACCCGATCCTGACGCCCCTAAAATGGAGATAACATCGCCTTTATATGCTTCTAAATCGATTCCTTTTAGGACTTCGTTAGCTGCAAATGACTTGTGGAGGTTTTTAATCGACAATGTTGGTAATAGCATATAATTTAATTCATTTTTTCTGGGTAAAATATTTTCCCATACTAACAGTTATTAACGGAGATATTAATAAAATTTATATCAAGGTTTCGCATTGTTACAGTTTAAAACGCTCACAACGAAAGTTTAATAAATAAGAAATAGTTAAGATCACAGATACGGCAAAATTATTTTCAAAATAGTATTGAACTCTTGTTTTATAATTACCTTTACAATTTTTTTTTCCATGTTATCTTGCGCACATTTTAAATAACTCACAGCAAACAAGGTGAATAACATGCCACAAACGATTAAATACGCAAACCCCGGTCCTCTAGGTCTGATGGGGTTTGGGATGACAACTGTTTTACTTAATATCCATAATGCCGGTTTTTTCCCGATCAGTGCAATGATTCTGGCAATGGGACTTTTTTATGGCGGTACAGCGCAGGTTATCGCGGGTATCCTTGAATTTAAAAAAGGCAATACTTTCGGCTTGACGGCCTTTACCTCGTACGGTTTTTTCTGGATCAGTTTAGTTGCATTACTTCTTTTCCCTCAGATGGGTTTAGGCGATGCGGCACAGGCAACACCCCATGCATTTATGGCTTGGTACCTACTAATGTGGGGAATCTTCACCGCCTTCATGTTTATAGGCACATTACGCGGTAATAAAGTGTTACAGTTTATTTTTGCAAGCTTAACCGTTCTTTTCTTTTTACTGGCTATTCGCGATTTTACTGGCTCAAAACTGATTGGCACTATCGCTGGTTTTGAAGGTATTATCTGTGGGTTTAGTGCAATCTATTTGGCAATGGCTGAAGTGATTAATGAACAATACGGCCGGACTGTTTTACCAATAGGTGCAAAGTAATACCGCTTTAACCTATTAAACGATCTAACGATTAAAACCGAGTATTTCTACTCGGTTTTTTTGTCTCTGCGCTGCCGTTTCGTCCGCCGCGCCATATCTGTGAATTAACTATTTTAATATCGGCTCAATCTTGCTTGGGCAAATCAACGACAACTGCGTTGTTTTCAATCCCAACAGTCTGCAGCTATTGATCAATCAGACTCCCTGCTATCAGCAATTATTTAATTTTAGATCGGCTTATTAATTTTAGATCGG
>DATCZZ010000356.1:0-2037 GCA_036525635.1 Psychromonas sp.
CAAACCGAGAAGAAGGTGCTGATTTAAGCGATTTATTACCGTGGGATACACAGTTCAAGCCTTGATATAATTGAGCGCACTGCTTAATTGACCGCTTACGTTCAAACAAAATCTGCTTGATCAAGGTTATCAAATCAAAAAATTTAAAGTTACATCCGGGGGATGCTATGAAATATATGGTTATAATGAAAACAAACAAAAAGTAGAGATATATTACCACCCTGAAACCGCTAAAATCCTTAAACAAGAAATTGGCGGTTAATTACTGATTATAGGCGGCTGCTATGAAAGAAAAATCAATAATTTGGGATCCCATAATTCGTCTTTTTCACTGGACGGTAGCAGCCACGTTTCTGCTCAATTTTCTTATTTTCGAAGAAGGTGGGACACTCCATCGCTGGGCAGGTTATTATATTTTAGCAGCCCTGGCAGTGCGCATCATATGGGGATTTATCGGCTCTAAGAATGCACGTTTTAAAGACTTTTTGCCAACAGCAAGTGGCATTAAGTACCATCTGCAACTGCTTAAAGCAAGACAGTTTGAAGTTTCAGACGGTCATAACCCGATCGGAGGGTTAATGATCTTCGCGTTATTGTTTTGTCTGTTGTGTACCGGCCTGTCAGGCTGGATGATGGGTCTGGATCCTTTCTGGGGTGAATATTGGGTTGAGGGACTGCATGGATTAATGGCAAATACAACTATGGTCCTGGTTGTTATCCATGTAGCAGTGGTTGTGTTGTTAAGTAAATTTGGTCCGGTGAATTTAATCCGGCAAATGATCACCGGGCAGCGGGAAAACTCGCCAATCTTTGTTTTAACGCTATTAATATCGTCAAGTTATTGAAAAACTAATTTTATCCTCACCACCACTTACCAACACAGTAAAGAGAGAAGCCCTCTTTTAGCTGCTCACCTGTTTGCAACTAATGTAATGATGCTATAGTCTGTTTTACAGCAACTCCTTGATAACCCGATAATTATGCGAGAATGACATGAAATTATTTAATAAATCATCCCTGATTGCGCTTGCTGCCGCTTGTTTGTTAATGGCGTGCAGTGACAATACCCTTCCCCAGGAGGGCAAACAATACGTCCTTCTGCCGACATTACTTGAAGATGAGACACTATCGCCGGTCACCGAAGTTTTCTCCTTAACCTGCAGTCATTGCCGTAAGATGGAAACTGTTCTCCCGCAGATCAGCTCACAAGCTGGCGCAGATATAGGTAAAATGCACATCACATTTAACCAATCAGCGCAGGTCGCAGCGATGTTTTATTACGCGGCGGAAATGCAGTTGAGTAAAGAGCCGGATCATACCCTTATGGATCAGCTATTTGCTGCAATACAGATGGGCGGTGACACAACGGAAGCGGATAAAAAAGCAGCCATTGAAAAGGTATTCACGTCGCATGATCTTATTAGTCCATATCAATTTAACCAACAGCAGAACGAGAAAATGCTGGCCAAAGTAAAGGTAGCCGAGCGTTTATCAACACAATCAGCCATTAACTCAGTACCGACTTTTATTGTTAACGGGCGTTACCAGGTGATCGTTTCTGAACATAAAGATCAGACTCAAATAGCCAACACTATTCGCTACTTGCTCAGTAAATAATGGCATAATCGGCACCTAAAGCGTCCCTTTCGCCTTTCGGGGCAAAAGTTATAGCCGTATTGCCGCGTCTGGAGGAATTGAACCATCTTCATGGGGCAGAGAAGCAACGGCAGTTATTTGCTTTTTTTGTAGGTACCAATAAGCTCGGCTTGTGCAATAACATGACCTTTAAGCGCATTTTCAATCTCGGCCTTGGTCGGATTATTCTTTACCATAAGCACAGTATCCAACGCATAGAGCTTGTGAAAATAACGGTGCCGGCCGATCGGGGGACAAGGCCCTCCATAGGCCGTCCTTTCCCAATCGTTTACCCCCTGCTTCGCCCCGACAGGCAGTGTTTCTAATGTAGCGCCTTCTAGCAGAGCTGTTGTTTCCGGCGGTATATTATAAACAAGCCAATGTACCCAAGTCATTTTGGGC
>DATCZZ010000357.1:0-8891 GCA_036525635.1 Psychromonas sp.
TCGCTCCCTGTTATTGGCAAAGATCCCTATGATTGACCTCCGCTCTCCCATAGAATTTGCCCAAGGTGCCTTCCCTGAAAGTTATAACTTACCTTTAATGACGGATAGTGAGCGGGAGCAGGTGGGGACTTGCTATAAAAATAGCGGGCAAGATGCAGCTATTGCTCTTGGTTATCAGCTAGTGTCCTCTGATATCCAAAATCGCATTAATAAGTGGGCGCAGTTTAAACAGGCAAATCCAGCAGCCTGGTTGTACTGTTTTAGGGGCGGATTACGCTCGCGGTTATCGGCCCAGTTTCTCAAAGATAATGGTGTTGATATTGAGATCGTGCCAGGTGGTTATAAAGCATTGCGCCGCTACCTTCTGGGGGTGATAGAGAAAGCAGCACAACAAAGATTAACTATTGTCAGCGGTAATACCGGCTGTGGTAAAACACGCCTAATCCAAGCACTCGATAACGGGCTGGATCTTGAAGGTCGGGCTAATCATCGCGGCTCTAGTTTCGGCAAACAGGTGACCGAGCAGCCTCGCCAAATTAGCTTTGAAAATCAATTGGCTGTCGATATTTTAACTATTTCACAACATACAAACTCATTTGTTATTGAAGACGAAAGCAGAGTAATCGGGGCCTTGTCTGTGCCGTATCCCCTGTTTGTCAGCATGAAGTTAGCAGCGATTGCGGTGGTGGATGATCCTCTTGAAATTCGCCTGCAAAGACTGTGTGATGAATATTGCACCTTAATGGCGGAAAAATTTACTCAGGCAGATGGATCCGAGCCAGGGTGGCAAGCCTATACGCAGTACCTGCATCGTGGCTTATACGGGATTCGCAAGCGCTTAGGCATTGAAAAATTTAAGACGCTCAGTAGCGCCTTGGATGTGGCACTTAAGCAGCAGCAAAATACGGGGAATGTGCAGGGGCACCTTAACTGGATTGCCCCCCTCTTGAGTGGGTATTATGATCCAATGTATCAATATCAGCTTAAGCAAAAGGCGGACAGGGTGCAATTTCGTGGTACCTTCCAGGAGGTAAAAGAGTGGTTAATAGTTAATAAAAAATAAGCTCTTTGAGCCTGCCCATGTTTATGATTGCCTTGTATTGTTGTGCAGAGTCACTATTGTAATCAGGCCCTGGCCAGGCTTCAGTGAGGTTGAAACTCACGCTAACCTTGTTGTTTTTAACCGCTATCTCAGTGGCAAGCTGTAAATTTGCGGGCTTAAAACCTTTTAATTATTTCACCTGTTAATCACATGATCTATTTTGTTGCTATGATATGATACTTTGAATTATCAAATATCAGCGAGAAAAGAATGACTGCAACTCAAAATGAAAATATTCATATACAATCAGAAACTGTGTTAATCACCCCGGCAGAACTGAAAAATTTATTGCCTGCTTCGGACCGCGTTGATCAGTTTATAGCTGAATCACGTCAGATAGTGTCTAATATTGTGCATAAAAAAGATCCGCGCTTTTTAGTGATTTGTGGGCCTTGTTCTATTCATGATATCGATGCCGCTAAAGAATATGCTACGCGCCTGAAAGCCTTGCATGAATTATATAAAGACACGCTCTATATCGTTATGCGGGTGTATTTTGAAAAACCGCGTACAACGGTTGGCTGGAAGGGGTTAATCAATGATCCGCACATGGATGATTCATTCGATATTGAAACAGGTTTAAAGCAGGCGCGTGAACTATTGTTATGGATTTCTGAATTAGGTTTGCCGATCGCAACGGAAGCGCTGGATCCAATCAGCCCGCAATATTTAGGTGATTTGTTTAGTTGGGCAGCCATTGGCGCGCGTACTACTGAGTCACAAACTCACCGGGAAATGGCCAGTGGCTTGTCGATGCCGGTTGGTTTCAAAAATGGCACAGATGGCAGTTTATCTACTGCCGTGAATGCGATGCAGTCGGCCTCTTCTCCGCACCGTTTTATGGGCATCAACCAGTTAGGTCAAAGTGCTTTATTACAGACATCGGGTAATCAGGATGGGCATGTTATTTTACGTGGCGGTGGCGGTAAACCAAACTATGACTCCTTAAATGTTGCATTGGCTGAACAGGCCCTGAAAAAAGCCAACGTTGAAGAGATTTTAATTGTCGATTGCAGCCACGAGAATTCTAATAAAAATCATGCCCTGCAGCCTCTCGTCGCGAAAGATGTTTTCCATCAGGTTATCGAAGGCAACAAATCTATTATAGGTATCATGTTGGAAAGTAATATTAACGAAGGCAATCAGACTGTTACATTACCTAAAGAGTCCCTTAAGTATGGTGTATCAGTGACCGATGCCTGTATTAACTGGGAAACAACGAGTCAACTTCTTGCTGAAGCTGTTGATTTATTAAAAGATACTTTAAAAACAAGATAAGAAGGGTTATATGCCTTTAAGTAAATTACGAGATCAAATTGATGCGGTTGATCAGAAGATCATTGATCTGCTTGCTGAGCGTCTGCGTTTAGTCGGTGAAGTTGGTGAAGTTAAAGCTAAGCATGGTTTGCCCATTTACGTTCCCGAGCGTGAAGCTGCCATGCTTGCTAAACGCCGAGCTGAAGCGGAATCTAAAGGTGTTCCAGCGAACCTAATCGAAGATATCTTACGCCGTACTATGCGTGAGTCCTATGCAAGTGAAAATGATACCGGCTTTAAAACTGTTAATCCAAAGATGAAACGAATCGTTATCATTGGCGGCAATGGTTTATTAGGCCAGCGTTTTGTGGAAATGTTTAGGTTATCGGGCTACGAAGTGGATATTCTCGGGCGTGGCAACTGGGATCAGGCAAAGGAGATATGCAGTCATGCAGGCCTGGTTATTGTCGGTGCGCCAATAGATGTAACTGTCTCTGTGATAGACCAGCTTACCTATCTCCCAGATGATTGTATCCTGGCTGATATCACCAGCATCAAAAATACGCCGTTACAAGCGATGCTCAAGGTACACAAAGGCCCTGTGGTTGGTTTACATCCTATGTTTGGTCCTGATATTTCCAGTTTTGCCAAGCAAGTTATTGCTTATTGCGATGGCCGGGATGAAGACAAGTATCAGTGGTTAATTGAGCAGATGAAAATCTGGGGAGCGCATCTTTACCATGTTGACTCGGTAGTGCACGATGAGTCGATGACCCTGATTCAAGCATTACGACACTTCACCAGTTTTGTATACGGCAGTCATTTAAAAGAAGTTAACGCCGATTTAAAACAGTTGTTGGATCTAAGTTCGCCAATTTACCGTTTAGAACTGGCAATGGTAGGCCGCCTGTTTGCACAAGACCCTGCTTTGTATGCCGATATTATTCTTTCTCAAAAGAATAATCTGACCATGATCAAGCGCTACCACCAGCATTTTGCTGAGGCGATAAAGTTACTTGAAAATGTTGACCGTGCCGAGTTTATTAAACGTTTTGAATCGGTAACAGAATGGATGGGGGATTACTCCTCTTTGTTCCTTGATGAAAGCCGCGCTCTGTTACAACAAGCTCATGATAATCGTCACTACGAAGAGAAATAATTTTTTCAGGCAATAAAAAAAGGAGGTGTTTAACCTCCTTTTTATTTATCTCTCCTCAGTTTTACGCTGCGAACTCTTTATTTAATTCTATTTCAGCATCTGATTCAATTTCAATTTCTGGCTCTTCAACCGGCTCCCCTGAAATTTCTCCTGTACGGCACATATCCTTACCATTATTTTTTGCGCGAGTCGCTTCGGACTTATGGATATACTTGGTTAACTGACGTTCTATTTTTTGAAATAACTGCCCGATTGCTGTGTATAAATCATCATGCTCTGCATGGGCAAAAATCTTGCCATTGGGAACACCCATAGTTGCTTCTATTTTAACGCCTTTAGGCTCTTTTGTGATGATGCAGTGTGGGGTGATTAGCGGAATTTGCAGTTTTTCTAGTTTTTCGAATCGTTCCTCTACTTTAGTGCGCATTGTGTCAGTGATTGTAATTTGTTTACTTGTGATTTCAATTCTCATATAAGACACCTTTTTATTAGACACGTATTGTGTTTGAAAATAGATTATTCTTTTTTGCACTGCTTAAAAGTGATTTATATCACATTTAAAGGGGTTGTATTATTAAGGAAATTATTATTTGAACTATGTTTGTTTTCCTTAAAAAAAATACAAATATTACTTGTCGAGCTAAAAAAGTTAGGGCATTGTAAAATGGATAACTTCGGTGCTTTTACTTCTCCTTTTATTTTTCAATTAAAGATTTTTTTTCATTTTTTCTTTTGCTATCTTATTTTTATAACTCCTCTTACTTAACAACAGTTGACCGATTATATGTTGCCAGTACCTATATTTAAGTCTATACGCCTTTTGTTATTTTGCTATTTAAGTAGCTGCAGTTTTTTAGCGCTTGCGAGTACCTGGCAGCATGGCTTAAGTATGTATGGCGATTTCAAATATGCGCCAAATTTTTCTCATTTTCAATATGTAAATCCAAACGCGCCTAAAGGGGGCCTGTTTAAACAAGCTGCGATTGGCAGTTTTGACTCCTTGAATCCATTTATTGTCAAAGGAAACGCTGCCAGTGGGATCAGTATGATTTATGATACCTTGCTTGCACAATCCTTAGATGAACCTTTCACCGGTTATGGATTGGTTGCTGAAAAAGTTAAAGTGGCGAGTGATTTTGCTTCGGTAAGTTTTATCATCAATAAAAATGCGCGCTTTCATGATGGCACCAGCATTCAAGCGAGTGATGTAAAGTTTAGTTTTGAACTATTGGTCGAAAAAGGCGCGCCGCATTATCGCTCATACTACTCGGGAGTGAAGGAGGTGGTGGTTGATAATGATCAGCAGGTTACTTTTTACTTCAAAGAGATAGGTAACCGCGAGCTGCCTCTTATCATCGGCCAAATTCCGATTCTTCCCGCCCATTTTTGGGCGGATAAAGATTTTTCAACGGCAAGTTTAACCATTCCTCTCGGCTCAGGCCCTTATCAGGTTGAGAGTTTCGATGCTGCCAAAAGAATTACTTACACAAGAGTGAAGGATTATTGGGCAAAAGATTTGGCAGTTAATAAAGGCCGGCACAATTTTGATACTATGATTTTTGATTATTATCGGGACGATGGTGTCGCCTTTGAAGCCTTTAAATCGGGGGCCTTTGATTATCGCCTGGAAAGCTCTTCAAAACGCTGGGCAACGGGGTATGTTGGAGAAAATTTTACTTCAGGCAAAATTATCACCCGTAAAATTGCAGATAAAAATCCTCAGGGGATGCAGGGTTTTTGGTTTAATTTACGCAAAGATAAATTTAAAGATATCAATGTGCGTCAAGCGATCAGTCTATTATTTGATTTTGAGTGGGCAAATAAAACCCTCTTCTATGGTGCTTACTCGCGTATTAACAGCTTTTATTCCGGCTCTGAACTAGCAACCCAAAGAGAAATTTCTGCAGCAGAACGCCGTATTTTACAACCTTATGCGGAGCAGCTGCCAAGCTCGGTTTTTGCCCCCATCGAGCTTCCGAAAAGTAATGCCGATGGCAATATTCGCGAGCAGATGAGAAAAGCGGTAAAGTTACTTGAGCTTGCCGGATACCAATTGAAAGAGAGTAAAATGCAGGATAGGGATGGGCAGCAGTTAAGTTTTGAGTTTTTGCTCTACAGCAAAGATTTTGAACGTGTGGTACATCCATTTCGCCGCAATTTGCAGCGCATCGGCATAAAAACCTCGATCCGTTTGGTTGATGTTTCCCAGTATATAAACCGCCTCAATAATTTTGATTTTGATCTGGTGTCATTGCGTAAAGGGCAATCCATCTCACCGGGTAATGAGCAATCAGGTCATTGGGGATGTGCTAGCGCTATGGAGCCCGGCACATCTAATTGGGCTGGTATTTGCCACCCGGTGATTGATTTGCTGGTCAATAAACTGATTATGGCAGATACACGGGAGGAGCTTGTACAAACCACCAGAGCCTTAGACCGGGTTTTATTAACTCAGCATTTTGTTATTCCCCAATGGTACCTGCCGGCCTACCGGATTGCCTATTGGGATAAGTTTTCTCATCCACAGGTCGCGCCAACCTATGATTTGGGGTTATCCACCTGGTGGTCAACAGCGGCAGAAAATAGTAAGGAAGATAGACAATAATGAATCAATACATTCTAAGACGTTTATTGCTTATTATTCCGACCTTAATCGGCATTATGACGATTAATTTTTTTATCGTGCAGATTGCCCCCGGCGGACCGGTTGAACAGGCCATTGCACATTATCAGGGGTTAGATGGCGGTAATACCACGCGCATTGCGTCCGGTACCAACAGTGAAATAAAACAGGGCGGGGAAAGTAAATACCGTGGTTCCCAAGGGGTGGATCCCGAGTATATTGCGGCGCTTGAAAAACTCTATGGTTTTGATAAACCGCTTGTAGAGCGGTATTTTTCAATGTTATGGCGTTATATAAAATTTGATTTTGGCGAAAGCTTTTATCGCAATGAAAAAGTCACCGATTTGATTCTTTCTAAAATGCCGGTTTCAATTTCATTAGGGCTGTGGACAACAATACTTGCTTATTTGATTTCTATCCCGCTGGGAATTAAAAAGGCGACGTCACATGGCAGTTATTTTGATATTTGGAGCAGTACCATTGTGACCGTGGCATACGCCATTCCCGCTTTTATTGTCGCAATTATGCTGATCGTTCTCTTCGCTGGTGGATCGTATTACAATTGGTTTCCGCTGCGCGGATTAACATCCGATAATTTTTCTGAATTAAGCTTGTTAAGCCAAATTAAAGATTATTTCTGGCATTTAACCCTGCCTATTTTTGCCTCAGTACTAGCCAGCTTTGCAACCCTTACAATGCTCACTAAAAACTCCTTTCTTGATGAAATTCACAAGCAATATGTTGTCACTGCACGAGCAAAGGGCTGCTCTAGCAAGCGAATTTTGTATGGTCACGTTTTTAGAAATGCCATGTTATTGGTATTGGCGGGACTGCCCGCAGCATTGATTGGTATTTTTTTTACAGGATCAATGTTAATCGAAGTTATTTTCTCCTTAGATGGCTTAGGTTTGTTAAGCTTTGAATCGGTTATCAATCGCGATTATCCGGTGATATTTGCCTCGCTGTACATTTTTACCTTAGTGGGCCTAGTGTTAAAATTGATCAGTGATATCACTTATACCCTGATCGATCCACGTATTACTTTCGAGGGACGCTAATCATGTCGTCATTAATACGCACTCTGCAGGACATGCGTAACAATCCAGTGAATGCCAGCCGCTGGTTACAGTTCAAGAATAATAAACGCGGTTTTTGGTCATTGTGGTTATTTTCGCTTTTGTTTCTCGCCAGTTTGGTGGCTGAGCTGTGGATAAACGACAAACCCATAATGGTTTCATACCAGCAGAACTGGTATTTTCCTATTGTTGAAGATATACCTGAAAACAAATTAGGCGGTGATTTTGATATTACTACCGATTTCAGCGATCCCTATATGGTCACTCAGATTGAGAAACAGGGGTGGATCATCTGGCCGCTAATCCCCTTTTATTTTGACAGCATCAATTTTGAATTAACCGAGCCCGCCCCGTCAGCGCCAAGTGAGGTTAACTATCTGGGAACTGATGATCAGGGCCGGGATGTGCTGGCACGCTTGGTGTATGGATTCAGAATCTCTGTCCTCTTTGCTTTAACCTTAACCCTGGTGAGTTCTGTTATCGGTATTACTGCCGGTGCGATTCAGGGGTATTATGGCGGACGAATTGATCTCTTCGGACAGCGTCTTCTCGAAATTTGGGAAGGTCTGCCGATGTTATTCATGTTGATTATTTTAGCCAGTTTTGTTGAGCCCACTTTTCTCTGGTTATTAGGGTTGATGATTCTCTTTAGTTGGCCCAGTCTGGTGGGGGTAGTGCGTGCCGAATTCTTGCGCGGCCGGCATTTAGATTACGTTAAAGCGGCACGTGCCTTGGGGGTGAGTGATAGGAAAATTATGTTTAAGCATATTTTACCCAATGCCATGATTGCGACATTAACTTTTATGCCCTATCTGTTCACCGGCGCTTTAACCACCTTAACCTCGTTAGATTTTCTCGGGTTCGGTTTGCCGCTGGGCTCTGCATCATTAGGAGAGATGGTTGCCCAGGGTAAAGATAATCTGCATGCCCCCTGGCTTGCTATTACTGCTTTTATTTCGCTATCCACTATTTTGGTGTTGTTAGTGTTTATCGGCGAAGCGACCCGTGATGCTTTTGATCCGAGGAAATCATTGTGAGTATGAAAAACAGTCGTAATCAACTGCTGAAAGTTGAAGATCTTGCCATTAGTTTTGCTGATAAAGAGATTGTCAGTGGCATCAGTTTTTCCCTTGATAAGGGGCAGACATTAGCTATCGTGGGCGAGAGCGGTGCGGGCAAATCGCTGGTTGCCCTGTCTATCCTGCAGTTATTACCTTATCCGCACGCCCGCCACCCCGCAGGTCAAATACACCTGTGCGGCAGGCAGTTGGTTGGACAAGATAGCGCAGTCTTAGAAACCATCAGGGGCAATAAAGTGGGGATGATTTTTCAAGAACCTATGACCTCATTAAACCCCCTGCATACGGTGCAAAAACAGATTGCTGAAACCTTATTAATACATAAAGGGTTAACGGGGAAAGCATCGCGTTGCAGAATCATCGAGTTATTAGAGTTGGTCGGCATAGATGCCCCTGCAACCCGGTTAACGGCCTATCCCCACGAACTCTCCGGCGGGCAACGCCAGCGCGTGATGATCGCGATGGCACTGGCCTGCCGCCCCGCCCTCCTGATCGCGGACGAGCCGACCACCGCGCTGGACGTGACGATTCAGGCGCAGATTCTGCTGCTACTGGCGGATCTCCAGCGCGAATTCAACATGGGTCTCATCCTCAT
>DATCZZ010000358.1:0-2612 GCA_036525635.1 Psychromonas sp.
GCAGGCCAATGTGCCTTTACTGCCCGGCAGCGGTTTACTGGAAGATCTCAATGATGCGCTGCAATGCGCGGAAAAAATCGGCTATCCGGTGATGTTAAAAAGTACCGCCGGTGGTGGTGGTATAGGTATGCAGCGTTGCAATAGCGCCATTGAGCTTAGCCAGGCTTATGATTCGGTAAAAAGATTAAGTGAAAATAATTTCAGTAACAGCGCTCTTTTTTTAGAGAAATTTATTGTGCAGGCGCGCCATATTGAGGTGCAGATTTTCGGTGATGGTAAAGGTCAGGCGATTGCATTAGGTGAGCGGGACTGCTCAGCACAGCGGCGCAACCAGAAAGTGATTGAGGAAAGCCCAGCTCCCAACTTAGAGTCGCAATTACGAGAAAAATTACATAGCACAGCAACCCGTTTAGCCGCATCGGTTAATTATCGCAGTGCGGGGACGGTTGAATTTGTGTTTGACCAGCAGGCGCAGCAATTCTACTTTCTGGAAGTGAATACGCGGCTGCAAGTTGAGCATGGTGTTACCGAGCTGGTGTATAACGTCGATCTGGTTGAGTGGATGATCAATCTGGCGGCCAATCAACTGCCGCCATTAAGCGAACTTAATAAAAACCTGGTCGCCAACGGTCACGCCATCCAGGTGCGTTTATACGCCGAAGATGCCAATAAAGAGTTTCAACCCAGTGCCGGGCTTATCAGTCATGTGAACTGGCCGACAACAGTTGATCATGGCACCCTGCGCATTGATCACTGGCTGGAAAGCGGCTGTGAAGTCTCCCCCTTTTTTGATCCCATGTTAGCCAAGATTATCTGCCATAGCGAAACGCGTGGGCAGGCGCTCAGCGGCTTAAAGCAATCACTGGCAAGCAGTGATGTTTATGGTATAGAGACCAATAAAGATTACCTGCAGCAGTTGCTCCGCAGCGAGGTTGTTGAAGCGGGTTTACTGCTGACGCAAACGCTTAACCAGTTTGTTTACCTGCCTTGCTCCATTGATGTGCTTAACGGGGGCACGCAAACCACCATTCAAGATTATCCCGGCCGTAAAGGTTACTGGGATATTGGCGTGCCGCCTTCAGGCCCGATGGACAGCGTTGCTTTCCGTTTGGCCAATACCCTGTTAGGCAATGATGCTCAGGCGGCGGGATTGGAGATCACCGTTAGCGGCCCGACACTGCGTTTCAATAGCGCAACGCGGATTGTCATAACGGGCGCGCAGATCCAGGCAACGGTAGATGATTTAAGGATAAAAAACGGCCAGGTTATTACTGTTAATGCCGGACAAACCTTAACCTTGGGAAATATTCAGGGCGCTGGCGTGCGCTGTTATTTAGCGGTGCAGGGCGGTATACAATGCCCGGATTATTTAGGCAGTAAATCGACCTTCACCTTAGGCCAATTCGGCGGGCACGCCGGACGCGCTATCCGCAGTGGGGATGTGCTGCCTATCAATGCCGTCACTGACAAACAGTTGGCAATGGCTGGCAGCAGTGATCTGTCCGCGTCATTACCCGAAATCACAGATAATTGGACAATCCGTGTCATCTATGGCCCGCACGGTGCACCTGACTTCTTTTGCCCTGAAGATATCGATGCCTTCTTTGCCGCAACCTGGAAAGTGCATTTTAACTCCAGCCGTACCGGTGTGCGTTTAATGGGGCCTAAACCCAAATGGGCACGCCATGACGGCGGTGAAGCGGGGTTGCACCCTTCAAATATTCACGATAATGCCTACGCCGTTGGCACTATTGATTTCACTGGTGACATGCCGGTTATTCTCGGACCCGACGGGCCAAGTCTGGGCGGATTTGTCTGTCCGGTCACCATTATTAAAGCGGATCTCTGGAAAATAGGGCAGCTTAAAGCGGGGGCAACCATCCGTTTTCAGGCGGTCTCCATCAAAGATGCGCAGCAGCTTGAGATGCAGCAGATTAAGCAGCTGGCGGCGGGGCAGTTTACAGAGCAGCAACTGCCGACAGAGTTACCCGTCAGCGCGATTATCAAACAGATCGACAAAACAGAGCACAGTGAGCAGGTGGTCTATCGCGCCAGTGGGGAGGATTATCTACTGGTGGAGTATGGCCAGCAGGTATTAGATGTTGCACTGCGTTTTCGTGTGCATGCACTGATGCTGCAGTTACAGAGCATGAAAATAGCTGGGATTGAAGAGCTCACGCCGGGCATACGCTCCCTGCAGGTGCATTATAATAATCTGCAGTTACCCTTAGACAAATTGTTGGCTTTACTCTCACAGGCAGAGGATGCATTGGGTGATGTCAGCCAATTAAGCGTGCCTTCCCGCATCGTCCATATTCCCCTGTCCTGGGATGATTATGCGACGCGTCTGGCGATCAAAAAATATGATGAACTGGTGCGCAAAGATGCGCCATGGTGCCCAGATAATATTGAATTTATCCGCCGTATCAATGGCCTCGACTCGGTCGAGGAGGTTAAAGAGATAGTGTTCAGTGCCAGTTATCTGGTGATGGGACTCGGGGATGTCTATTTAGGTGCGCCGGTGGCAACACCGCTGGATCCGCGCCATCGTTTGGTGACCACTAAATACAATCCGGCAAGAACCTGGACGCCTGAGAATGCAGTAGGAATTG
>DATCZZ010000359.1:0-4006 GCA_036525635.1 Psychromonas sp.
AGCTGCTGCAATTGTTGCATTATCGCTGAAATCGGCGTAACACACGGCTTGTGTTGCTTGCACACCATCACGAATCACCGCCATATTACTGGCGACCACTTTTTCACCTTTTGCGGAAAATTTCTTATTAATTTGGCGCTCAATACGTTCCAGCACCTGCTCGGCATCTGTTCCCTCAATTACCTGCTTGGCATGGCCACACAGGGCACCAATAAAGGCAATGCCCATCATTCTAATTTCTAAATCAGCTGTCGGCGCATGCATACGAGCCACTTTAAAAGCATCGACGATATAAAAATTAATATTTTTCTCGCGTATGTACTGACGGGCGCTATGCGGTAACTCTTGCCATACCTGCTGCGGTGTATGGTGGGTCTGCAGAATAAAAGTGCCGTTTTCTGTCAGTCCTGCGAGTGGATTGGTATGCATGAATACCTTGTGGTCAGGCGACAAGACAACCTCAACCTGCTGCAGTTCGGCGTTGGTGATTTTGATCGGTTCGGGCGACAGTGTGATGAAAAAATTAGTCGGCGCGCCACTTTTTTCTGAACCGTATTTAGGCATTGACTTGGAATGTAAACCGAGTGCACCTGCGAGAATGTCGGTGAGAAGTTTACCCGTTGCAATGGTGCCGTAACCGCCGACGGAGTGGAAGCGAATGCGCATAGCGCTGGTCGGCAGCAAGTTCGGATTTTCACCGATTTCTAGGGCCATCAGCTCAGTATCCGGGTAAGTTTGACGCAGGCGCTGCTGGGCATCGTTTAACTCTCCGGATGCTTGAAGTTCAAAGAACTGACTGCCCAAATAGAAGAAAGGTTTACTGCTTTCTGCAAACATATTTTCAAAGGCTGCAATAAGATGGCTTGGCTGTAAATCATGGCCGCCTAATCCAAAGATACCTGTATTGAGTTGCGGTAGATTCGTTAGCGGCAAAATGCCTTTGTGACGCAGGGTAATTGCATTTTCATTGGCTTTAAATAAAGCACGCGAGACTCGTTCAGTAAGGCGCGTTTCATCACAACGCTCAAGAATGGTAAGCGATTTTTTACCTGCGAGTTTTGCAATTAACTGTGCTTCAGGAAACGGGTGCAGCTGTTTAATTGAAATCACGCCCACTTTATGACCTTGGCTGCGCAGATAACTGGCAACGGCTTCTGCATCATCGGTAACAGAGCCTAAACCAAGCAGCAGGTACTCTGCATCACTGCACATAAATTCCATAACCGGTTCATATTGACGGCCGGTTAATTGTGCATACTCCTCCATTGCTTGTTCAATAAACTGCGGCACATCACTCATAAAATGGGTACGATGATCGACGATGCCTGCTTGATAGTCGGGTTGATTCTGCACCCCGCCGGTCAAGCCTGGATTGTGCGTATCGACTAAAGCAGGAACCCGCTGGCGACTATCTTTTGCATAGGCGTTCAGCCAGGCACGTCGCCATCTGTTTTGTAGCTCGAGAGGAACGAATTCATTGGTTTCAGCAAGGTAAACGCCATTACTATCTTGCTCTACCTGTTCACAATGCTGGCCGATATAGTCCCTTAAATCTTGGCACTTATCCGGCCAGAACTGATCCTGATATTTGTCAATAAACAGGGTGAGTTGCCATACCCGTCCTTTCGCACCATAAAGCATTCGCTGTGCTTCCGTTGGTGCCGTAATACGATCGCGTGGATCACCGAGATATTGCTTTAGCATTTCCGGTTCAGGCAGCTTAACTTGGCTTTGAATGTGACTGGTTGCAAAACCGTCCATCGTATTGGCGACCGGAATAAGAGAGAGGGCACTGACTCGATAGGAGATGGCCGCTAAATCGGCTGCCTCTTGGGCATTGCTGGCAAATAATACAGTATAACCGGCAGAGAGCAGGGCGTAGACATCATCATGGCCGGCCATGACATTTAGTGAATGACGGGAGACAGAGCGTGCTGCAACATGAAGTACAAACCCGGCCGCCTTTTTTCCAACCGTAACATAATGAGATTCTAAACCATAGAGGATACCCTGGCTGGAAGATGCATTGGAAATGTATTTCCCACCGGTCAATGCGGCGCCTAATGCACCACTTTGTGCAGAGTGCTCTCCTTCGGGTTCAAAGAAAAAGGGGTGTTCTCCCCAAACATTGCATCCGCCTTGTGCACGGAATGCTTCATATAGTTCAGAAATTTCTGTGGAGGGTGTAATTGGATAACCAATCACTCCACCGCAAACATGATCCATAACATGTGCAACTGCACCATTACCATGAATAACAGTAGCTGTACCTGGGTATTGCGGGAAATTTTGTGGCTGTTGATCAGATTTGGATAATAAAAACATGGCCTACTTCTCCTCGTATGTATTAGGCAAGCTAATTGGTTGATTACTTGGACCAACAACATACGAATCACCATGAAATTCCGGCAGTTCAGGAACTTTAGGCGCGTATCTCAGCTTTAAACCTTAAAACCATAACTGTTTGAAAAACAATAAATGTAACGCACAGATAGTACACTAGTCGCAGGCAGATAATGCGTAGACCTTCACAAAAAACACTTAAATTTTTTGCGGTTAATTTAAGACTCAACCGAGTGAAATTAAAACAAAACCGTTTAATATTATGCCGATATCTGTAAAAGTAGTGGCTTATGGCGGCGGTCATAACGACCTGTGGCGCTAAACGTTTCAAAGCCAAGTGCTGCGCTGATGAGCTTATGCCGGAACGGTTAATAATATGGGTACTGGAATAGTTAAGCAGAAATGGCTGGGCTTATAAGGAGAACGCTATAATTCTATAGCCATTAATTTTTCCCAGTAACAATGCGCAAAATCATCTTGGCTTATGGAGTTTGTCGCTGAATGATCTGGATCTAAAATGAACCGGAATCTTTTCAGAGGCTGTTTTAGCTGCTCTAAGGTTGCCATTTAAAATCTTCTGGTTTTCTCCAATAGCCATTTCTGGATTGCAAATTTTATAAGTAAATTTTGTCGGTTAAGCTGCAGCCTGTGGGGTAAGCTTATTTGCTGAATTTTTTTATAATTGCTGTAAGTAACGGACCAGTTGTCATTTTCGCTGTCTTGCCCCGTTAAACTAACCAGCTGATTATTTTCATCAAGCAGATAAATAGCATTAGTCGGATTGCCCTTTATCCATTGTTGTAAAACATCAATGGGTAATTCCAAGCCCGACAATTGTCTAATTAATTCCTGAGAGTTGTTACCAAAATATACTTTTCCTTCGTCATCAATGAGTTTCGTTCCAATTGCTGTCTTTTTAAGTTCTAAAATAGTTGTACCTAAAAAATTGGTTAATGTGATATGAAAATCATCACCATTTTGCTGCCAGTAAATATTTAGGCTGTGGCGTTTTTCCGGAGTGATGACTGCCACCTTTCCGCTTAGGGTCCAATGGGTTAATTTCTCAAGTTGCTGCTGGTGCTCTGTCCAATCCTCGGTTTCTGCGGGTTGCTCTGGTATCTGCGCACAACCAGCAATCAAGAAAGCAAAAAAGATACTAAGAAAGGAGATTTTCATATTTGATAACCGCATAAGATAAATTAATAATATTAACCAGTCATACAAATAAAGACAGGTTTATTTTAATTTAAAAATTACACTAGGAACTATTTTAAAAATAACATTCCCATGCTGAGCATGGGAATGAGGAGGAGCCAATCGAAATTGGCTTAGTCAAAATTTATTGTACTAACAACTCTTGTGCATTAGCTAATGTGTGCTGGGTAATACGATCCCCCCCTAGTAACCGCGCTAATTCATTTAAACGATCCTGCGGATTTAGCTTAACCATGGTTGTGTTAGTGGTTTTGCCATCACTCTGTTTATTAACGAACATCTGTTGATGCCCATTACCCGCCACCTGCGGTAAGTGGGTGACACACAATATCTGCGTGTTGTCGCCAAGACTACGCAATAATTTCCCCACGACAGAGGCCGTAGCGCCACTGATGCCTACATCGACTTCATCAAAAATAAGTGTCGGTGTCGAAACACGCTGGCTGAT
>DATCZZ010000360.1:0-4961 GCA_036525635.1 Psychromonas sp.
GTACGTACCAGTAAAGATGTACCGGTACAAGTTGCCTGAGTGCTTCTGTAATGGGTAAAAATCAAAAACCGATAATAGCTGAGTTATTCTCGGTTTTTTTTTCTGCTATCAAAAAACTGCCGTAGATGTCTCTTTAATTGCCCGCTATAAGTTCATACTGTTAAAGCAGCACCTCAAACTAATTTTTTCTGTGACCATTTCTCGAACAAAGATTTAAAATAAGCTTTGCGCTCAGCAAGCAGGGCAAAACAGATCACCAAATAAATGCCAGGTTCAATCAATTCAGATTTTACCGACCAGTAATAATGAATTGTGGCCAGTAGAACAGCCCAGTAAACAAAGCGGTGCAGGGTTAACCATGCTCTTTTCATCTTCTTCCTAATAAAGGTAATAGAAGTGATACTCAGGAGCAATAAAATTACCCAGGTCAAAGCGCCAAGGGTCATGTAAGGACGTTTGATAATCTCTGCAGCAAACAGTTTCACCTGCCAATTCAGCTCTAACCAGATAAAAACCAAAAGATGTAAAGAGGCCCAAAAAAAGCAGTACAACCCCAAAACACGACGTAATTGAATTAATAAAGGTTGTTTAAAACGTCTCGCTAATGGCGAGATGCACAGTGTAATTAACAGAAAATTAAGGGCTGTTTTACCCAGAAAATGAATCATCTCCTTAACCGGATCTGCCCCCAAGGCATTCTGCTCCAGCAAAAGCCACAAATATAAAAATGTAAATAAAGCCGCAAGATGGATCAGCGTCTTGGCTGCGAGAATATCGGTTGTGGACACTTTCAAATCGGATCCTTAATAATAGCGGGTTAAATCCAAATCTTTATACAGATGCGCAACTTCTTCCTGGTAGCCATTAAAAAGCAGAGTATCCTGACGTGATTGCGCAAACAGATTACCTTCACCTATAAAACGTTCACTTGCCTGGCTCCAGCGCGGGTGATCAACCTGAGGATTAACATTGGCAAAAAAACCATACTCATTTGCCGCAATTTTTTGCCAGGTATTGAGTGGCGCTTTATCGGTTAATGTTATTTTGACAATGGATTTAATACTTTTGAAACCATATTTCCACGGCACGACCAGACGGATGGGCGCACCATTTTGGGGTGCAAGTGTTTTACCGTATAAACCGACAGATAATAACGCCAGTGGATGCATCGCTTCATCCATACGCAATCCTTCCACATAAGGGTAATCAATCCCGCCACCAATGTACCGTGAGCTTTGTCCGCGCATCTGCTGTGGATCATAGAGCGTTTCAAAACGCACGTATTTGGCATTGTGTTTTGGTGAAGCTAGTTTGAGCAATGATGCCAGACTAAACCCTAACCAGGGAATATTCATCGACCATGCCTCGACGCAGCGCATACGGTATAAGCGCTCTTCAATATCGAAGCGGGTTAATAAATCTTCATAATTAAGCGTCAGTGGTTTATCAACCAGCCCGTCGACAACCAGCTGCCAGGGATCTACTTTAAATTGTTGAGAATAGGAAACAGGATCCCCCTTGCCCGTGCCAAATTCATAAAAGTTATTGTACTGTAATATCTTTTCTTCCGGCGTCAGTGGGGTTAGGGATTGATAGAGGCTATTTTTTGAATGCATGAGCTGTGAACGCTGAAAGTCTAAATCAGAATAATCTATGTTCTTTTTATTGCTGAAAATATCAAACAGCCCAGCATGAGCAGTCGTTGCCAGGGGAAGCGTTAAAGCAGATAAACCTAATGCTTTAAGCACTACGCGGCGATTTTTATAAATACTTTCAGCAGTCAACTGCGATTCTTTAAGATCTGATTTTTTGCTTTTTCTGATGAGCATAACTTACCCCGATTAAAGTTAATCACACTAATGTAGACCATGCAAAAGAGAGATTAATTTCATAAAGGGTAAAAAAAAAAAAGCAGAAATATTTTTCTGCTTTTAAGATGAAGGGTAATCAGGGAGGTTTTATTTAAGGCTCGCCAGTAACCTTAACGATTTCTGCCCACTTGCCCAATATTTCCGCTCAAAGGGGGTCATTGCAGTTGCACTTTGATACGCTTCAACTGTACAGCTTTGACCAGCAAGCTCTAATGCCCGAGCAAACTCTTCAACATAAATAAACCAGTTACTGCGTAACTCTAACGCCCCACCCAACTGCAAAATAGCAGGGAAAACCGCACTGCCATGCCAACGACGCTGCAGATGTTTAGCTTTAGGCCAGGGGTTGGGATAAAGCAGGTAATGGTGGCTTAGCTGCCAATTTGCCTCTACGGCCAGACGCCAAAAATCATTAAGATTAACCTGCAGTAACCGATAATTATCGGCAATCGCCCGAGGGTGCCGCGATAAACGGTCAGCAGATTTATCCAACCCAAGCACTATAGCTTCGGGATGCTTTTGCGCAAGGTGGTAAGTACTTTCACCCACACCGCAACAGGAATCAAAGATAATGGGTTTTCCCTGTTGCTCAACCAACTTCTCGCAAACTTTAAAAGCATCTAAGGTATGCTGTTGATAGGGTTTACGGAACTCATGAGAGAGATGCTTTAAAACAACGTCATCTAACTGTTCGTGTAAACCTGGCTGGTTGGAGTAAATAACCCTTGAGTTGCCTAATTCATTCATGTGCGGATACCGACTCCTTTTTTAAGCAGCAGTGTTACTACGCCGTAAAAGAACACAATAAAAGTAACAATAACAAAAAAAGACCAGACCAATGAAACATCGGCTATCCCGAGAAAACCGTAGCGGAAAGCATTGATCATATAAAAAACAGGATTGAAGTGTGAAACGCCCTGCCAAAATTCGGGCAGCAAACTGATAGAGTAAAAAACGCCCCCCAGATAAGTTAACGGCGTTAACACAAAGGTAGGAATAATACTGATATCATCAAAAGTTCGAGCGAAAATTGCATTCAGCAAGCCGCCAATGGAAAACAAAATAGCGGTAAATATCACGCTTAATATCAATACCAAAATATTATAAATCTGCAGCTCTACAAAAAAAAGAGAAACGCAGGTAACCAGAAAGCCGACCATTAAGCCACGGGCTACACCTCCTCCAATATAACCCAAGATAATAATGTGGTTTGGGACAGGTGCGACTATCAACTCTTCAACGTGGCGCTGAAATTTCGCACTGTAAAAAGATGATGCAACATTAGAATAAGAATTCGTTATCACAGACATCATAATCAGTCCCGGTACGATAAAAGACATATAGCTAAAACCGCTCATCTCACCAACGCGTGAACCGATCAAGTTGCCGAAAATTATAAAGTATAAACTCATTGTAATAACCGGGGGCACAAGTGTTTGTATCCAAATTCGCAAAAAGCGGCTGATCTCTTTTATCCAGATACTTTTTAATGCGATGATATAATTACTATTCATTATTTAAATTGCCTTTTTCCACAAGCCCAACAAACAACTCTTCTAATCGATTCGCTTTATTACGTAAGCTGTTAACACGAATCCCCTGAGCCGTTAATTCATCAAAAACCTTATTCAACGATTGTTCCTTTTTTACCTCTATTTCCAAGGTCATTTCATCGATTTTAGTGATCGAAAAATTATCACTGCTGGGGAGATTTTCAGGAGGATCAATATCGAGAATAAAGGTTTCACTGTTCAAACGTGTCAATAACTCTTTCATACTGGTATTTTCAACCAACATCCCCTTATCAATAATACCTATATTACGGCACAACATTTCAGCCTCTTCAAGGTAATGAGTGGTTAAAATAATAGTCACCCCCTGCGCATTTATTTTTTTTAAAAAATCCCACATAGTACGGCGGACTTCAATATCCACACCGGCTGTTGGTTCATCCAAAATCAATAAGCGAGGTTCATGCATTAGTGCGCGTGCGATCATTAAACGGCGTTTCATACCGCCTGATAAGGTGCGCGCTGGTTTGTCGCGCTTGTCCCATAAATTCAACTGCTTTAAATATTTTTCTGCACGTAAAAATGCCTCTTTACGTTTTATACCATAATAACCAGCCTGATTAACCAATATCTGAATCGGCGGTTCGAATTGGCTAAAGTTAAACTCTTGAGGTACTAAGCCGATTTGTGTTTTAACAGATTCAAGTTGTGTATCCAAATCATAACCAAAGACACTGACCGTACCTGCAGTTTTATTCACAAGTGAAGAGATAATACCAATAGTTGTAGATTTACCCGCGCCGTTAGGACCAAGTAGCGCATAAAAATCCCCCTTCTTAACCTGCAAAGAGATCCCCTTTAACGCTTCAACACCACCTTTGTAAACCTTTCTAATATTCTTTAAGTCAATTGCATACATGCTGACGATAGCCTTAATTATTCAATAAAATTAACAGAACCAACTTGCCTGAGGCGCTTAAACCTAATAACAATTACCCAGTAGTAACCATTGTGCTCAAATTGGAGGATTGGAAGAAAAATAACAGATGTTGATATTGTAACCATCCCACTTAGGGAATCATACCATTCCGCTTAATGTTATGGACTATTTATGGGATGCAGTTTCAGACTTGCCTGTTTTATTGCACGGTTAAAACCACACAGCCAAAAATAAAAAAAGATCAATTAGTTTTGCAGATTGGGTATTCAGTGTTTTTGACAGAGCTTTATTTAAATCGCACTTTTAAGCCAAAGAATATCAAATAAAAAACCCCAGTAAGCAGAGCTCACTGGGGTTCGTTATTAGGCGCTTGGCGATGCCCTACTCTCACATGGGGAGACCCCACACTACCATCGGCGCAATTGCGTGTCACTGCTGAGTTCGGAATGGGATCAGGTGGGACCACAATGCTATGGTCGCCAAGCAAAAAAGTTAATCAGAAAAGCTGATCTAAATTGTTCTGGTCTTTGCAAAAATCTGCGTAAAATATGCTTCGCAAGCTTTTTATTTTTAGTCTTGGTTACACTTGTTTCAACTCTCAGATGAATCAAAGGGAATGTTAATAACATTCACTGACCC
>DATCZZ010000361.1:0-7573 GCA_036525635.1 Psychromonas sp.
CGATAAGCGCTTTTTTACCGCCACTGGCAAGGCGCAGTTTATTGCCGTGTCCCATCAAGCGCCTTTAAGTTTATCGACGAAAAGTTATCCCTTTATTCTCAATAGTGGCCGTATTCGCGACCAGTGGCACACCATGACGCGCACCGGCCTCTCCAGCCGCCTGAGCGCCCATAAGGCAGAGCCTTTTGTGGAGATGAATGAGCTGGATGCGAAAACAGCCAAGCTCTCTGAAGGAGATTTAGTACAGTTAAGCAATGAATATGGCGAAGCTGTGGTGCGTGTTAACATCTCAGCACAGATCAAACCCGGGCAGCTTTTTATGCCCATTCACTGGAATAAAACCACCGCCAGTCAGGCCAGTGTCTGTGCCTTGATAAAACCCAACCTCGATACCAGTTCCGGTCAGCCGGAGTTTAAACACACCCCGGTGAAGATTGAAAAATGGCAGTATCACAGTGAAGCGCTGTTATTGACCCGTAAGCCATTGGATCTCAGCAAGTTCACCTATTGGGTGAAACAGAAAGTCGCTTCGGGTTACCTATACCGTATTGCAGATGATCACGGCAGCTCAGCGCTAATGAACAAATGTGCGCAACTGTTACAACTGGAGAAAGGCAAAAACCTCAGTTATTCACCCGGCAGTGACAGCGCTCAGCCTATCTACCGTTATGCCAATATTCAGGCGCAAAAAATACAGAGCGCTTATATTGTCGGCGATAATCTGCAGCAGCAGGAGCTGGAGTGGCTGCAGGGGTTACTCGATGAACAGGTAGACGATGCTATCGAACGGAGCCTGATATCTGGAAGGATAGAAGGTAAGTTAGCTGCAGGTAAGATCATTTGCGCCTGCAAACAGATAGGTATCAACAGCATTAAAAATGCCATTCAAGAACAGCAGCTGGACAGTGTCGCAGCAATCAGTGAATTTACTGGCGCCGGCACAGGCTGCGGTACTTGTCTCAGTGAAGTGGAAGCCATTCTACTGCAGCATCCCGCAGAGCAGGATATTAAGCAGCAAGCTGATACGCCGCCGGCAAAATCGCAGCACAACCCTGTTCAATATTTTACTTTCTAAAAGCCGGGATCATTCGGCTTCACCAACAATACTCATGGCTTTTATATAGGCAAAAACGACTAAATTGGGCTGTAATTTCAGCTCAATTAAGGATTTTCGGGTGATTTTTGCCAGTAACTTCTGCTTACCTGTGGTCAGGGTTAATAATGCCACGCCAGCAACCAGGGGCTCTATCTGCAAAATAGTGACCTGTAAACAGTTTTGCAGCGAGCTGTGCTTGATCGGCCGGGTAGCAATAATAATATCCTTGCTGGCCACTTTAATCTGCAGCTTGTCTGGCAAAGCTTTCTCTTCACGCTCCTGGTAGCCCGTTAATAAAATAGCCTGTCCATCAATCCGTCCGCTTGCCATAGCAAACATAGGCTGCCAAGTGATCTTATTTACTTCAATCAACAAACCTGAATGGGCATGCTTCACTAAACTCAGCCTGGCATCGAGAAACAGCAGATTGGGATCGCCAATGGCTTCCACCCTGCCCCTATCAATCAACAGCATCTGCCTGCTTAAATAAAACAGCTCCTGCATATTATGGGTAATATAAAGAGTAGGGATCTGTTCACCCAGTTTTTTAATAAAAGGTAACAGTTCGAGTCGGCTCGGTTTATCCAGTGAGGCCAGCGGCTCATCCATAATCAGCAATTCAGGTGCCCGTAAAATAGCCCGGGCAATGGCAATGCGCTGTTTCTGACCTCCCGATAACTGCCGGGATCTTTTATGTAACAGATCGCTAAAGCCTAAGATCTCAGCTAGCTGTTTAATAGTGTATAAAGGGGCATCGGCCTTTTTCCCTGCCAGCTGTAAATTTGCCAGGACGTCTAAATGGGGAAACAAACGCGGCTCCTGAAATACTATCCCTATTTTGCGTTTTTCCGTTCTGACAAAATGCTTTTCACCCTGCCAAGAGTTCGATTTAAAGCACACCGAACCGGAAAAATCATCATCTAAGCCAGCCAAAGCACGTACTAAAGAGGTTTTCCCTGCACCTGAATCACCAAATAGTGTGCAGATGCCGGTTAATTGAATCTGCCCCTTAAAGTGTAAAAGCGGCAATAGCTCAGTCTCCCCCAACTTTTTTGAGAGGTCAAATCTAAGCATACTGTAACGCCCTCTGCCTTTTTTGTAACAGGCCATAAATCACCACTAACAGCGCCATGGAAAAACCTAATAACAACAGAGAAAGCAGATGTGCCTGCCCATACTCCAGGCTCTCTACATGGTCAAACAGGGCAATCGAGACCAGCTGCGTTTCTCCCGGGATATTACCACCGATCATTAAGACCACACCAAACTCCCCTATGGTATGAGCAAAACCAAGTCCACCAGCAATAATAAAACTGGGAAGCAGCATCGGCAGTAACACACGGTAAAAACGCTCTGGACCATTAAAGCCGAGCATGGCCCCCACTTCCAGATACTCTTTTTGTAAATTAGCAAAAGCACTCTGCAGCGGCTGCACCACAAAAGGCAGCGAATAAATAATTGAGGCGATTAATAAACCGGAAAAAGAGAAGGCCAGCTGACTGCCGGTGAGACTTAACCAGAACTGTCCAAAGGGGTTATCCGGGGAAAAGGCAATCAGCAGATAAAAGCCCAGTACTGTTGGGGGTAAAATAAGCGGCAAAGCAACCAGCGCTTCAATAAGTGGGCGAAAAATCCGTTGGCTGTGCGCTAGCCACCAGGCCAGAGGCGGTGCAATAAGCAATAAAATAAAGGTGGTCAGCCCTGCTAATTTAAGGGTTAATAAAATCGCACTGCTATCAAGTTCACTGAGCATATACTATAAATACCCTTTTTCCCGGAGCAAAGCCTGCACCTCGGCTGATATTAAGTAATCGATAAATTGCTGCACTTTTTCAGGCTGCTTAGCCGCTGCCAACAGAACCCCCTGCTGCACAATGGGTTGGTGCAAATGGGCCGGCAGCAGATAGTACTGCTCCGCCTTTAGCAGAGGATTTTGCAGCAGTTGCGCATAGGCCACCAGACCGGCCTCAACATTACCGGATTCAATAAACTGATAGGTTTGGCTAATGTTCGCGCCTTGTACATAGGAAAATTGACGCCAGAGATGCAGCGCTTTTAATGCCTGTTCAGCCGCCAGCCCGTAGGGAGCCAATCTAGGGTTGGCAATGGCAAACCGGCCTGAGTACTGTTTAAGGGTAGTTAGATCAACTTTTGCTTGTTGTCTGGGCACCCAAAACGCCAGTTGTCCTTGTGCATAGGTAAAACGGGAGCCTTTTACCCCTAAAGCTGACTGCTCAATTAACTGGGCACGTTTCTGATCGGCCGATAAAAACAGATCAAAGGGCGCACCGTGGCGAATTTGATTATAAAGCGTGCCGCTGGACGCGCTGGATATTAGCACTTTTTGTCCGCTTTGCACTGTATAGTTAGCAGCGATTTCAGTTAAACTGTTTCTGAAATTACTGGCTACCGCCACCTTAATGGGGGCAAAATCTGCAGCCAGTGCTAAAAAGCTGAGCGCTAAAAAAAACAGGCTGATAACTATGCTGATGCTATTTTTTATGCGCAGCTTCATTGTCCCTCCATTTACCAAGTGCTTGCGCATCGGTTTCTCGCGCATCCACCCAGTAGCTCTCGCCCTGTTCATTACACTCTTTTTTCCAGAAAGGCGCCTGAGTTTTCAGATAGTCCATAATAAATTCACAGCAGGCAAAGGCCTCCCGGCGATGTAATGCGGCAACGCCGACAAACACTATCTGATCCTGCAGGGCCAGCTTACCCACCCGGTGAATAACCCTGCACGCCAAGATATTCCAGCGTTGTTTCGCCTGTTCGACGATTTCTGTTAAAGACTTTTCCGTCATGCCCGGGTAGTGCTCCAGCGTTAAACCTGAGACCTTTTTCCCGAGATTACAGTCACGTACTAAACCGCTAAAGGTGACCACCGCCCCGACACTGGATTGCTGGCGCAGTAGGTCATACTCAACCTGCAGGTTAAAATCTTCACTTTGTACTTTGATCAAAATCAGCCTCCGGTAACGGGCGGGAAAAAGGCCACTTCATCACCATCCTGTAAAGAGGGATTGCCTGTTGAGATCGTTTGATTAACCGCCACCATCAACTTGTTATCAGCTAAGGCACCTGCCCAGCCTCCCCCCCGCTGCTGCAAATTATTCAATAAACTGGCAACATCCGGGTTGTTTTTACTGTCTAACTGTAATTCACTGATACCGAGCTGATCGCGCAATTTTGCAAAAAAAAGGACCTTGATCATCTTATCTCCTTGTTTGACAAACACCTTAATCGGCCTTGAAGAGCCCGGACTTACCGCCGCTTTTTTCGAGCAGTTTCACTTGCGAAATCACCATATCCTTCTGCACCGCTTTACACATATCATAAATGGTCAGCGCTGCCACCGAAGCGGCCGTTAAGGCTTCCATCTCCACCCCCGTTTTACCCGACAATTTGCATAAACTGGTGATACAAACACGATTAAACTCCGGCTCAGCGGCGATCTCCACCTGTACCTTGGTGAGGGCCAGAGGATGGCATAAGGGGATCAGATCCGCCGTTTTTTTCGCGGCCATAATGCCGGCAATGCGCGCGGTAGCAAAGACATCGCCTTTATCGTGCTGTCCACTGACAATTAATGCCAGTGTCTCAGCAGACATCAGAACATAGGCCTGGGCAACAGCTTGCCGCTCACTGACTTTCTTATCTGTCACATCCACCATATTGGCCTGGCCATCTTGATTAATATGGGTAAATTTACTTTCCATACAACACCTTTTCTGTCTCTATTTACCTAGATGGGGGATAAAATTGCAGGGTTTCTGCTGTGAGTTTAACTGCTCAACAATAATTTTACTCCAGGCCGTTTTACAGGCTCCCGTTGAACCCGGCATGCAGAATATAACGGTTTTATTGGCAAAACCGGCTAACGCGCGGCTTTGTATGGTCGAAGTGCCGATTTCCAGATACGACAGTTGCCGAAACAGCTCCCCAAAACCTTCCACCTGTTTGTCAAACAGCACAGAGACCGCCTCCGGTGTCGTATCGCGCGCCGTAAAACCTGTGCCACCGGTAATTAAAATGGCTTCAATATTATCGTCAGCTATCCAGGCAGAGACGACCGCACGGATTTTATAAGGATCATCAACAACAATCTGTTTATCGGCAAGTTGGTGACAGGCTTCGCGTAAGGCTGCAACCAAATAGCCGCCCGATGTATCTGTCTCTTCATTGCGGGTATCGGAAACGGTTAATACCGCAATATTGGCAGCTTTAAATGTTTGACTGGCAAGGTGACTCATAATTTTTCCTGTTCTAAGTGATTATATATTTCTAGACACTGCGCCCATTGCTCCGGCGTGTTGCTATTTTGGAAACGAAAAGCCTGCGCTTGTGGATAGCGGATGGCCTGTGCCTTGAGCTTCTGCAATAAACGGTGCAAAGAGCGCTGTTTTTTCTCCGCTGTCGTTAGCACCTCTGCTAAATAGTTTTTAATCGCGACATTAAGTGGCAAGAGCATAGGAAAGGTTGAATCTTGATAAAAGACCCCCTGCGGATAGTCAATAAATTGCTGCAGCAGAGAGTGGCACTGCGATGCAGTCAACAGCGGCATATCCACAGGCACAATAAACAGTGCGTCGTAATCTTCATAAAGCGCATTCACACAGGCATCTAAACCGGCCAGTGGCCCCAGTTGCGGGTGGAGATCGCCAATACAGCTATAACCCGGATAATTGCCGCTGACAAACACCTGCGCAAGCCCCAGACTTTCCAATAAAAGCACGGCCCTTGCTAATAAGCTCTGTTGCTGCAGCCTTAATTGCGCCTTATCCTGCCCCATGCGCACTGATAATCCCCCGGCAAGGACAATACCTGCTATTTTCAAGTCGTTTCCTACTAACGGCTTATCCTCCATCTTAACCTCCAATCGAGGCTAAATGCGGGGTGCCGCCCATTTTCCCTAAGGTTAGGTAGTGGCTAATTTTTTTATCCGCAAGCGCAGCGACAATACGCGCCTTGAGCTTCTCTTTATCGGCCGGCGAGCTTAACAGATCGCGTAAATCTGTGCCCTCCTCACCAAACAGACAAAGATGCAAGCGCCCCACGGAGGAGACGCGCAGACGGTTACAGCTATCACACAAGTTTTTACTGTAGGGCATGATCAGCCCCACTTCGCCTTGATAGTCTTTATGGGTAAATACCTGAGCAGGACCGTCGTGACTGAGCGGGACTTTTTGTATCCAGCCGGCCTTGAGTAATTTATCTTTAATACTTTGCCCGGAGAGATGATGACGATTAAAAAATTCACCGTTATCTTCTGTCTGCATCAGCTCAATAAAACGCAGCTGTATTGGTTGTCTCTTTATCCATTGGATAAACAGCTCAAGATTGTCATCGTTGAGCCCTTTCATTAATACACTGTTGATTTTTACCTGCGAAAAACCTGCACTGGATGCCGCACTAACGCCCTCCATCACTTTCTGAAAAATATTCTTGCCGGTGATCAGATGGAAGGTTTTGGCATCGAGACTATCGACACTGACATTAATGCTATTCAGGCCAGCATCAAACCAATGCTGAGCATTTTTGCTAAGATTAAAGCCATTGGTGGTGGTGGCTACTTTTTCTATGCCATGGGTGTGGGCAATACAGGAGATAATGGCGGAAAAATCTTTGCGTAAACTCGGCTCACCGCCCGTTATCCGCACTTTTTTAGTGCCAAGCTCAGCAAAAGCAGAAACCAAATTTTTAATTTCAGATCCACTGAGAAACTGTTTTTTGTGGGTGCGCTGGTATCCATCGGGAAGACAGTAATTACATTTAAAATTACATTCATCGGTAATGGACAGGCGCAAGTACTCAAACTTTCTATTGAAGTTATCAACTAACTGCTGTTGCATTTTAAGTTCCTTTCCAAACACGGGAGGCAAGACAATTTCTCGTCTTACCCTTTTTGCCTAAACAGAGGTTTGGCAAACGGCTGAATCTACGTATTTATCGCAGAGGATAAACTTAGTAAGAGACAGCTCGGAGCTCGATATGATTTATAGTAAATACTAAACTACCATTAACCATGCAAAATGGTCAATTTATTTAATTTTAGCAAATATTCTCCCTCAATCAAGTAAACGGCTATAGGGCTCAATGCAGACCTGCTCCCCTGCGGCCACGTTACCGCGCGCCCGCTCCAGCACAATAAAACAGTTTGCTGCACTCATGGAGCTCAGCATCGCTGAGCCCTGCGCGCCAGTGGATCGCACCACTAACTGGCCTTTTTCATCAACCTCATAGATGCCTCGCTGGAAATCGGTACGGCCGGCCCGCTTTTTCAGAGGGGTAAGTGCAACAGCATTGAAACGTGCAGGGGCTTTGACCTGCAGACCTCCTAAACGGGCCATCGCCGGCACGGCCAATTGAGACAGGGTAACCAGTGCGGAGACTGGATTTCCCGGCAAACCCAAAAACACACTCTGCGCCAGCCTGCCAAAGGCAAAGGGTTTACCCGGTTTAATCGCGAGTTTCCAA
>DATCZZ010000362.1:0-3177 GCA_036525635.1 Psychromonas sp.
GCCTATCACCAACGGATTTTCAAGCACCTCAAGTCCTGCTGGTAAATCGATATTACCACTAATCCCCCCCAAACCCAGCACCAGCAGTGCAGCGTATAAATTTACTCCACTGGCCCATGATGCGCCCATGGTCAAGGCCAAAGTACCCAATAAGGCTTCATAGCTTTGCATTCGAGATTTCCTTTTATACTGTTATATAGAAAAATTTAAAGTCGGCAATTGTCACCCTGGAATGTTGCTGAACAGCTATCTCCTGTGCCCAAAGTCTGCAGTAACCATTAATGTTTTTAGGGTATAGGAAGAATGAAAGCTCTTTACCCCGACAAATTATACCATTCAGCTTAATTAAATGGGCAAAAATTGCGTAGCAAAAATGAGCGGGAACAAGACGTTTGATTGAGCAACAGCTGGCTATGGGGATTGAAAACAACGAAGTTATCAGTAGTTTTAACCGGCAAGATTGATTAGATATTTAATAAAGTGCAGGCGAAAAAAAACCGCAACAAGTGCGGTTTTTTTAAATGGTCGGTGATAGAGGATTTGAACCTCTGACCCCTACCCCCCCAGGATAGTGCGCTACCAAACTGCGCTAATCACCGATAATATTTTTATGTAAAAAGCCTGTAACAACTTAATATTACAGGCTTTTTGAAAGTGGTCGGTGATAGAGGATTCGAACCTCTGACCCTCTGGTCCCAAACCAGATGCGCTACCAAGCTGCGCTAATCACCGAGTAATTTTAGGATTTAAGGTAATGAACGTTACGGGTCAAGCCCTCTGGTCCAACTCTTTATAAACCCAAGGAGATGCACTACAAAACTGCGCCAATCACCGAGTAAATTGTCAATTGATTATGCCTTAACAACGAGGCGAGATATTACTGAGTTGTATCGGCATCGTCAAATGTTATTTACAATAAAATTTTTGAATGATTATTTATTAAACGCTTTGTTTATTTTAACTGCTACAGCAAGTTTTTATTAGCGAATTAATGACCATTTATGTTTGAATTTTACCTTGCTAAGCTCAACGGCAAAAGAGTTAAAAAGGTGATCCCCCGGCTGATTAAAATCACCTCTAGGAAATTTATGCGCCTAATATCTGCAGCGGTAGCGCTAACAATTGATCACCCGACTTGGCAAAATAGAAAATAATAGCGATTAACCCGGCAACTGTTATAAGGTACCAAACACTTGAAAATATCTGCCCGTATCTGTCTAAGGGTAAAAGGTGACTTTGATGACGCGTTCGCCACTCAGATACTATTTCTAAACTGCCGACTAATAATAAAAAACCAAGTAACGCCAGTCCCAAACTATAACTAACAAACACACCTGCTGCTGCTCCCACGATACAGGTGATAAAACCAAGCTTGCTGTTCATTGAAAAACTGATGCTTTTTAAAATATGGCCACCATCTAAGGGTAAAATCGGCAAAAGATTAAACAGATTTAATAACGCATTAAAAGTCGCAAGCCCGGCAAAGAAAATATGCCCAGTGATCCAATACATTAACAGGCAAACAATAGATAAAAACAGCCCGAATGTTGGCCCCATGATTGAGATCACTACATCTTGCCAGCGTGTATTTATTTTTTCATCACTGACCGCGAGCCCTCCAACAAATGGAATCAGGTAGACCCCTTTGGTTTGCATTCCAAAATATTGCATTGCTTTAATATGCCCATATTCATGAAAAACCAAACAAGCTAGTAACGATAGAGCAAATTGGAAAGAGAAAAACCAGCTATATGCGGCCAGACTTGCCCCAGCTAAAACAACTTTTATTATTTTGGCGCTTTTAAGAAGTTTGAATCCTAAGGATGCGATACCGACCATGCTTAATTTTTTTTCTTACTTTACTATCTTGCCGGGTATCTGTTTTTCAATATCTTTACTATTGCGACTCCCCTGCACGACAGAGACATCATCAATAAAAAGCTCATATTTTATTATAAATGGCTGCCATGTCAGTTCAGTGACTAACTTGCATTTAATAATATTCGCAGACTGCGCAGCATTACCGCCATCGGGATCCGTTGCCGGGCTGGATTGACCGCTTAATTCAAAAAAGTGTGACGATTGAGTCTTCTGATTTTCAGTTGCTGTTAATTGGGAAACCAAATGCTCGCCCCAATACAGTTGCTGCCAACCGGCAAGAGAGCCTTCCAATCTTAAAGTTTTCCCAAAATGTTCAAGTTGCAATAATTCCACGCCAATAGACCCGTATAAATAATGTTCGCCATATTATGCCCTGAATCACCAGGTGGGTGAAGTATTATCAAAACTAAATATGCCCAGGCACCTGAAGATGTGGATCTAACGGCTATATTAACCAGTGGAAACCTGTAACAGAAATCGCCTTGCCAATCACATCTTATAGAAAAAATAGAAATTCCCCCTGGGAAAACCGCCTAATTCGAGAAAAAAAGAATTATTCAACTACCATTAGACAGCTGTAATGAAACTGTAACATTCAGATGTTTCAATACGCTCACTTCCAAAGAGGAGGTAACAAATTATATTTACTTATACGACTTACATAGAATGGAAATTATTATGAAAAAAGTACTTGGTTTAGTAGCAGCATTTGGTTTGATGGCATCTCCGCTTACTTACGCAAACACAACTATTACCGTATCTGGATCAACTTCTGTTACTAATGTAATGGAAGTACTTGCTGAAACATACAAAAAAGAAACAAATATAAACGTAGAAGTGCAAGGTACAGGTTCATCTGCCGGTATCCGCGCAGCAAAAGACGGCACCAGCATGATCGGCATGTCATCTCGTGAAGTAAAAGAGAGTGAAATGACCGCAGATACAGAGGCGATTGTCATCGCCCGTGACGGTATTGCTGTTACAGTTAATAATGCAAACCCAGTTAAAAGCCTGACGAAAGAGCAAATCGCTAAAATTTACCGCGGCGAAACTAAAAACTGGAAAGAAGTAGGCGGCGAAAACAAACCTATCGTAGTAGTTACGCGTGATACAGCCTCAGGAACACGTGGCGCATTCGAAGAGATCTTAAAACTAAAACGTGAAGTTAACGGCATGGAAGTATCAGCTATTACAGGAACTGCTCAGGTAGGTAACGGTAATGGTATGGTTAAAACTATCGTCGCTAACAATCCTTTTGCAATAGGTTATATCTCTCTTGGCTCAGTAGATGAGTCA
>DATCZZ010000363.1:0-5155 GCA_036525635.1 Psychromonas sp.
AGCGCGTACCAAATTGACATGCTGCAAAATGGTACTTGGCTAAATAGCTTTCTGCAGATAATGACTGCTGCTGGTGGTATCGTTTTTGCCAACCTGCCAGTAATGTTTGCACTTGCGATTGCAGTTGGCTTTGCTAAATCGGAAAAGGGTGCGGCAGCGATTGCAGCATTAATCTCATTCCTGGTAATGAACGTGGCTATTGCTAAAAC
Organism: Psychromonas sp.; assembly: GCA_036525635.1. Classification (GTDB taxonomy): domain Bacteria; phylum Pseudomonadota; class Gammaproteobacteria; order Enterobacterales; family Psychromonadaceae; genus Psychromonas. The sequence goes on from DATCZZ010000363.1 coordinate 210, forward strand.
ACTGGTTGTTGGTGGTTTAGTTAAAGGCGGTGCAATTGTTCTTCTCGGTGATACCTACAATGGTCTGCTAACCAGTGCGCTTGGTATTGATGGCACACTGAGTATGGGCGTATTCGGCGGTATCATAGCCGGCGCATTCACTGTTATTCTGCACAACAAATACCACAATGTTAAACTACCAGACTACCTGGGTTTCTTTGGTGGTGCGCGTTTTGTTCCTATCGTATGTGCATTTTCCGCCTTGTTCTACGGCATAGTGCTAACGTTTATCTGGCCATTTATCGGTGCCGCATTCGGCTGGGTTGGTGGTGCGCTAGGTGAAATGACAGCATCTGGTTACGGCTACATTGCTTCTTTCATCTTCGGTATTATCGAACGTTCACTGATTCCAATCGGTCTTCACCATGTATTCTACCTGCCGCTATGGCAAACTGATATCGGCGGCATTGCTACTATCGCAGGCGAAACAGTTAAGGGGACGCAGAATATCTTCTTCGCATCACTTGCTACCGGTGACTTCTCTCAGTTCACCTCTACAAACTTTATGACAGGTAAATTCCCGTTCATGATGTTTGGTCTGCCAGCCGCTGCTTACGCAATGTACACACTAGCAGATGATAAAAACAAGAGAGAAGCCGGTGGTCTGTTATTCTCTATCGCGTTAACTGCATTTTTGACTGGTATTACAGAGCCTATCGAATTTACATTCCTGTTCCTGGCGCCGGCACTTTATTACGCAATTCACGTGCCTCTGGCTGGTATCTGTTTCATGCTGATGGATCTTCTGAACGTTAAAGTAGGTATGACCTTCAGTGGCGGTTTTATCGACTTCAGCTTGTTTGGTATCCTTCCAGGTGTAACTGGTGCCAATAACAACTGGTTCTTTATCCCGGCTGTTGGTGTTATCTATGCGTTTGTTTACTTCTTTGCTTTCCGTTGGTTTATCGTTAAATTTGACGTTAAAACGCCAGGTCGTAAGGGCAGTGCAGTTGCAGTTATGTCTAAAAAAGATTTCCACGAAGCAAAAGCGGCTGGTGGCAACACTGCAATGGCAGATGCTATGATTGAGGCGCTAGGCGGCAAAGAGAACGTGGTAGATGTTGACGCATGTATCACACGTTTACGTATTACAGTGAAAGATGGCTCTCTGGTTAAAGAGAATGATCACTGGACAACTCAACTAGGCGCTAAAGGTCTGGTAAAAGTGGGTAATACTGGTATCCAAGCTATTTACGGCGCACAAGCTGCCGGATATAAAGCTCAACTCAACGCTAGCTTAGGGCTTGCTTAGGTAGCTTATGAATTTAGGATTCAAATATCGACGCATAGGCACATTCCTTATCGATTTGGCGATTGTCAGAATGTTCGCTCAAATTGGAATCGATATCTATTTTGCTGCTGTTGCTTATTTGAGCAAAGGGACAGGATTGTCCCTTTCCTTAAACAGCGCGCTGACTGTGCCAGTGTTGCTGCTATTGTCCGTTGTAGCCTTGCTTGTTTTTATTGCTGTCTATGTTGGTTACCACTGGGTCTGCTACAAGCTCCTAGGCAACTCGCTATCAAGGTATTTTCTGCATCTGAAAGTAGTTTCCAGCGATGCTGAGCCGATGACAAGCAGCCGCTATCTGAAAAGGGAGCTTGAAAAAATTGTACTCTGCGTCGCGACCGTCGGCATCTATCTGTTCTACAGTGGTGCGCAGTTTGTGACTTTCGGGTATATGCCCTATCATGACAAGCGCAATAACAGCCAAGTTGTTGAATCCTGAACAGCACAGTTAATCTGTTGCTCATAAATGAAACCCTCTACAGCAGAGGGTTTTTTTATAATCTGTTGGGATGATCTCTTGAGCTGATCAATGCGTTGGATAAGCATTTTCATCGCCGCTTGACCCAATTCAAAACATTTACGCAATGGTTACACACGCAAAATACTGCTCCTTACCCCAAAAGTACTTCGACGCCCTGGGCCTGCAATACTTTGATATCCTCTTCTGCTACGGCATTGTCAGTGAGCAAAATGGAAATATCACTGGTTTTGCCAATAGAGGATGGATAAATTTGTCCGAATTTGCTTGAATCAGTCAGCACAATATTGCGCCGGTTTTTGCCAATAATCGCCCCCGCAATTTCTGCACGCATCATATCCCGGCTGGTAAATCCCGTATCTTTGTGGAATCCATCGATCCCCAAAAATGCCGTGCTGAAATGAATGTGCTCAATACACAGCTTGGTTAACGGCCCGACTAGACTTTCTCCCTGATGTTGGTAAACACCGCCAAGCAGAATGATATTAACCGAGGAGTTGCGCAGCAGATGGGCGATATATGCCGAAGGCGTAATGATAGTTACATCTCCGCGTTCGGCCAATGTGCGGGCAAGCAGCGCATTCGCACTGCCGCCTTCAATAAGCACAGTCTCATTGACAGCCACCAGATCGGCCGCTTTGTTGGCAAGTTGCTGCTTAATATCAAAGCGCACCTCGAGACGCGTATCGAGATCATCACTCTGCAGAGCTATGGCCGCACCATGAACCCGTTGCAGATAGCCTTGCTGCTCAAGAAAATTGAGATCCTGCCTGATGGTGACCCCGGAAACTGCAAGCAGATCTGAAAGCTCAGAAACTTGTACCCGCTTGCGTTGATTGACGATTTGCAAAATCTCACTTTGTCTTGAATTCACTAAATTACTCCAATAAAAAAGGCTGAGACAGTGTAACTCAGCCTTCTTTCATTTGAAACGCTAACCCTTTAGTGATTGAAAGTTAGCTTACAGTTCATGCTCTGTACGGGCAATAATGTCATCTTGCGCATCAGGCGACAAAGCGGTAAAAAAAGCTGAGTAGCCGGCCACGCGAACCACCAGATCACGGTATTGCTCAGGGTTTTTCTTGGCCGCCAATAAAGTCTCGCGGGAGACGATATTATACTGCACATGCCAGCCTTTATGATGGTTAAAGAAGGTACGGATCAGCATAGAGAGTTTCAGTTTATCCCCTTCCGATGCAACGGCGGATGGCGATAACTTTTGATTAAGCAGCACGCCGCCCAAAATTTGATTGGCATGCATTTTACCTACGGAGTTATAAACTGCCGTTGGTCCCAGATGATCCGATCCTGAAGCTGGGCTGGCGCCTTCTGCAAGCGGCGTTTTTGCTTTACGACCATCTGGTGTTGCCATGGTTGAAGCTCCAAAGGGGACGTTTGCAGAAATACTGGAGGTACCCGCATAGTACCCGCCGCCGATAGGCCCGCGCCCGCAGCGAGTATTCACATACTGCTGTAGCTCATCAATATAGACCTGGTACGCCTCAACCAGCAGGTTATCGACGGCATCATCATCGTTGCCGTATTTCGGCGCAAAATTAATCAGTCGCTGGCGAAGCTGCTCATTTTCACTGCCTGCAAAATCTTCCTGCAGCGCTTTTGCCAGTTCAGCTTGGCTGATTTGCGGATCATCAAATACTAAATGTTTAATCGCTGCCAGGCTGTTGCCCAGGTTGGCAATGCCCACTTGCAGACCCGATACCCAGTCATATTTTGCGCCGCCCTCTTTTACTGTTTTACCGCGCTCAAGGCAGTGGTCGACCAGTGCAGAGCAGAAAATATCTTGCGCTTGTTGTTCAAGTACGCTGTCCACGACGGTGTCAATCTCAATTGATTTGCGCGTGTAGTAACGCACCTGATCCGACCAGGACTGCATCACCTGCGCGAAGTTTTCGAAATTCCCTTTTGCCAAGGATCTCTGGTGTGCCAGGAAGGCCTTGCCCGATGTCGCATCCACCCCTTCATTGAGCGCGGCAAGCATAATGCGCGCAAAGTTAATAAAACTCATGCCCGTACAACGGTAGCCCCATTTGCCCGGTACCGCGGTTTCAATGCAACCGATCGAGGCATAATTATAAGCATCCGCTTTTTCGACACCAAGCTTGATAAATTCCGGAATAACAATTTCATCGTTGTTAAATGCCGGCATACCAAAGCCGCATTTGATCACCTCAATACAGCCCATTAAGAACGCTTGGTTGAGCCCTTGGTGGTAACGCACACTGAGGTTTGGCTGTGTTGAACGCAACTGGCCGCAAGACTCCAGAATCGCCCATGAAAGCGGGTTCACAGCGTCTTCCGGCAAACCCTGTTGATTGAGTTTTTGACCACCGATACACACGTTCTGGTATAAAGGAGAGCCTGCCGAGGCTTTTGAATGCGCCCCGGAACGGATCTTGTTCACTTCCAGCAGTTTCAACCAGCAGCTTTGCAGCAGCTCCAGTGCAAAGTTTTTTGTAAGCGTGCCATTTTCAAGATCACGCTCGTAGTAGTCGTTCAAGAACTGATCCATACGGCCAAAGGATACTGAGTGGCCATTGGATTCAATTTGCAGCATTAACTGCACAAAGTAGCTCAGCTGCAGTGCCTGCCAGAATGTTTCCGGCGGCTGTGTTGCAACATGACGGCAGTTAGCCGCAATAGTTTCAAGCTCTGCTTTACGTGCTGGGCGATCCTCTTGTTGCGCCATTTGCAGCGCCAGATCCGCATAGCACAGCATATGCTCCTGAATAGCCAGCAGCACAATTTCAACCGATTTGTAGAACTGCTCTTTTTTTAACCCGTCAAAGGTAGATAGATCATTGCCTGCACGAAATTCCCGCACCTCTGCAAGCAGGCCGTCCATCCCCAGTTTAAGAACTTTTTCATTATCGACCGCAAGGTGCGCATCACCAGAGGTCATATTGCCTTCCGCTTTGATAATAGTGGTTGCCAAAATATCCTGCTGCTCATCGCTAAACATGCCGTAACAGCGATCCTGCACCGTTTTGCCTCGCCAATATGGTATGAGCTTATGAATATTCTTTTTATCTTCTGCTGTGACCGCAAAACCCGCTCCCGGACGATCCGCCAGCTCATCAATTTCGGCTTCAATCCAGCGCACCGTGTACTCTGGAAAAATAG
>DATCZZ010000364.1:0-6696 GCA_036525635.1 Psychromonas sp.
GGTTTTCCGTCAGTTCGGTGGGAGAGTTTGCGGGCAGCTTATTCTGGGTCATTTTGATCTCCCTCAGCCTTTCCTGGCTTACTGCCGTGACCACCACACCCTTGCTTTGCGCTATGTTTATTAAGCCGGATAAAAAAGCAGAGGGCCAGGAAGAGAGTGATCCTTATGCGGGGATGTTATTCCAGGGTTATAAAAAATTACTGCTGGTTGCTCTGCGATTCCGCTGGGTAACTGTTGCGATTGTGGTTGCCTTGTTTGTCTCTGCGATTATCGGCTTTGCTTATGTCAAGCAGGGATTTTTCCCCGATTCTAATACACCAATGTTTTTTGTGGATATATGGGAAGTAGAAGGTACTGATATTCGCCATACCCGAGACGATGCGCTCCAAGTTGAGAAATTCTTATCTGAGCAGGAAGGAGTCGTTTCCACGACAACTATGGTCGGTGGCGGCGCGATGCGTTTTACCTTGGTTTATGGGCCTGAAGCGGCTACCAGCGCCTATGCTCAACTCATTGTTAAGGTTGAAAATAAAAAACAGATTGAAGCATTACAGGAAAAGGTGACCGAATTTATGCGCGTGGAACTGCCGAATACAGAGCCGAAAGTGAAAAACCTGCGCATTGGTCCGGGGCGTGATTCTAAAATTGAAGCACGTTTTTCTGGTCCGGATCCAAAGGTATTACGTGAACTTTCTGAAAAAGCGCAAAGTATTATGTTTGCAGATAGCGATGCCCGTGATATTCGCGATGATTGGCGTCAACCGGTTAAAGTTATCCGCCCTCTTTTCAATGAGCAAGTCGGCCTGCAGCTTGGTATTAGCCGGGCAGAGTTAACTGACGCCCTTAAACGTTCATCGGTAGGAACCAGTGTGGGCGCCTTTCGCGATGGCAACCGATTATTAGATATTGTACTGCGAGCACCTGAAGATGAGCGCGATGATGTGGCCAAATTGCAGGATATCCAGATATACAGCCCTGTGTTGGGTCGTTCAATTCCAGCAGGGCAAGTGATAACTGACGTTGAAACAGTTTGGGAAAATAATATTATCCGCAACCGCAATCGTGCCCATACCATTATTGCATCGGCTAATCCGATTGGCCCGTTGGCATCACCTCTGTTTAATCGTTTACGCCCGCAGATTGAAGCAATACCGTTGCCATCAGGATATATGCTCGAATGGGGAGGCGAGTATGAAGACGGCATTAATGCTTCCAAGCCACTATTTGCCGCATTGCCAGGCGGTTTTATACTAATGATCATCGCCTCTATTTTGCTCTTTGGTCATATTCGTCAACCACTGATTATCTGGTTAGTGGTACCGATGGCTATTATTGGTATCACAGCAGGTTTGTTGCTCACAGGGGGCGCTTTTGATTTTATGGCAATGCTTGGTGGTTTGAGTTTAGTGGGCTTATTGATAAAAAATGCAATTGTTCTGATTGAAGAGATAGATCTGCAGAAAGAGCAGGGAAAAGAGTTATTTCAGGCGATTGTCGAGTCATCAGTTGCGCGTATGCGTCCTGTTTTAATGGCGGCATCAACCACTATTTTAGGTCTGATTCCACTATTAGTTGATGTGTTCTTTATGAATATGTCAATTGCGATTATGGCGGGACTGGGTTTTGCAACAATACTTACTCTGGTGATCATTCCTGTATTGTATGCCATCTTCTTCAAAGCGGAGAATAGAGAGTTAGCATAAAATGGCAATAAATCGCTCACTATGGCGAACTTTTTTTTTATCTCCTATTGCAGACAAGGGATGCGCAAAGCAGATTTGCACATCCCTTTAAAAGAACAGAATAACTCCTTTTTAGTTGCTTTTTAAAAATACGACTTCCCCCCCCCAAAAAAAAACAGAGATTTATTTTCCTTTTTGGATTCATTAATGATGGTATTTTAAAAACGCTAACCTGCACTATTTTGAAGAAAATATGTCTAGGCAGCTCTCAATATTGTCGTTAGGTAAGGCTGCCAAGCCTGTTGATACATTATTTTTGATTGTTGACGCATCTGCTGTATTTGTTTGTGCTCCAGTTTACTAATCAAACGATTTTCATGGGCAGCAGTGCGTTCAATAAACTGAATCTTTTCATAAAATTCATGCTCGGGACCATTTTTTACATCGGCAATAGCTTTTAGATGAATTTGTACCTCTGTAATCATACCTGTTTCCGGCAACATGACTAATAGATTAAGGTCTCTGTATCCTGAAACCCTTGGATTTTTAAAACGATTTTTTACCTTCACTATTTCTGCTTGCCGTTCGAATTCCTGGTATATATTAACCAGGCTTTCCACATCATTGGCAATAAGAGTTGCTCTTGCTAAATCAGTTATTTTTTGAGGATCGCCCGCAAGTTCATGATCCACTTTTGCGAGCGCTCTCTCTTTGGATTTGATGCCCGAAATGCATACTTCCGTTGCCGTCATGCGGGCTATTTTATGGCAAAGACTTTCGAGTTCAAGTTGTGCCCCCTGTGCTTTAGCGTAAAGCTTTTCAAAATCATTTTCGGGCTGCGCTACTTCTGTTTGGAAATCGGATATCTGATATAAATCCCGCAAACTGCGTTTAAAAGAGCGCGCACATATTAAGTTTGGGCTTTTGTTATGTATTGCAGCCGCATTGGTTGCCCCTACTGTTGTCGCTGAAGTTGCCGGGTTGCCTAATGCAAGCAGCATTAATAATGTGGTACGTAAGATTAAAGTCATAGGGATCCTTAATGGTCATGTTTCATGGCATGCAATAAATAGTAGGGATCTGTATGCTGAAAAAATATGGTTTTGAGAAATTCAAAATTGGGCTTTGCCCTTCCAAAAATGAGTCTTTCTGCAATTAATCTTTTTTATTGTGATTGGGAAAATAAACACTGTTTTTTTGTTATCAAGCAGAGTAATGATTGAAAATCGGTATGAGCAAGCAGGACATAATTGATGTGACGGGAAGTGGCTTCATTAGCCAGTTTTAGCACGCAAAATCGCACTCTCGTTAGCTTACTGCCAGCCCCTGATTTTTTCGCGCCTACAGGCAAAATGTCGTTATAAAATAACAGCAAATAGAAACCTGAAAAGAGCTGTTAATTAAGGATTTTGATGTAATTTATGCTCCCCTGTCCGCACCGTTGCAATGGGTGCAATCACGCAACTCCACGCTACCCATTTTGCATCCCTTTCCTGGTGTAAAAAATAACAGATAAAATAAATATCCTTTAACTTCAGTCGCTTATAATTTTTTATTATTGGCATGATAGAGGTTACTGGTAGTTGTACATCACATTTAGATTAAGAAGGGAATTTATGAAAGTCGCACTGCTTACAACGCAATCTCGGGTAGCATCTGTAGTAGCCATCATTTTACGACACAAAATGAAATGGAGATGGTTAATGGGCTATTAAGCAAAAATATCGAACTGCTTATTTGTGGTGCAATTCCCTATTACCTTGAAAAAATATTAATCAACCAAGGTTGTGAGGTGTTTGCATGTATAGCGGGTGAAGTTGATCAGGTTATAGATGCGCTAGATCTTAATCTGTTAGACACCCTTAAATTTAAATGGCTGGATGTCAAAAACGTAAAAAAAGAGGAAATAACGCATTATGTCACCACACTGTTAAACAATAATTTTTTACACTCAACTGCAAAAAAGGAAAATCAAAATGCAAGAAGTAAATATAAGAAAAGAAAACTGTCGTCGTTTTTCAGCTCAAATTGGGCAACGAATGAACTGCACACAAAAAGTTCAACGCGTTCGTTGTTGCGGGCGTGTCATCAATGAATAAAATGTTAGCAATCAACGCATGAAAATGCTCGGGGTAACTGTGCGGCAAATGGCCGGGGTAAACATTTAAGAAATGGTCAAAGCAAATGTATGCAAAACGGACAAGAGCAGTTAACTGGAGCTGAAAATTTATAAAGCCATCTGTTACGGGCATTATTAGCTCCGGGGCGGCAGCATAACTATTTAATATCAATCAATTAAATATAACCAGTTCGCCCTATGCTCAAGCCAGTAACAATGAGTAACGCTGTATTTTCTCTCCTAAATAGCATCAATATGAAGAATGCTGAAAGTGGTAACGCTATCTTATTGCTCAAAAAGCAATTTAAAAATAAGCTGTAAACTGCAAAAGCAGGATTGCAACTCACACTATAATAGTGCAGATAAGTCTAATACCATTATTCCGCTTAATTAAATGGACAAAAATTGCGTAGCAAAAATCAATGAGAGCAAGGCGTTTGATTGAGCAGATATTTATGAATAGCATCTACATGCCGATCAATTTTGCGTTCAGTTCACTTATTGTATTTGCTGCTGGCATGTTGGGCTATGCCTTTGGTTTGGCTATAACCTATACTGTGTGTAACGTGCCGACCCTTGGCCGTCTCCCAGTCGCATGCTTAATATCAGAATATATAAACCAAAAATTTTCAGGAGTAAAACCATGCAAGCATTGCCTCATTTTTATCATGTTCGGGTTAACGGCACACCAGAGAGTAATTTAATCTCAACAAGTCAAGGTGTACCCGATTTAGTGGTTGCCGGACCAGCGGCATTTGATGGTCCGGGTGATCAGTGGTCACCGGAAACGCTCCTTCTTTCAGCCGTTGCCAACTGCTTTGTTTTAACCTTTAAGGCGATTGCCAATGCAAGTAAATTTCCTTGGAAAGCAATTGAATGTGAATCAACGGGCAAGCTGGATAAAAGTGATCGAGAAATGAAATTCACCGAAATCACCACTAAGGTGAGACTGTTCATTGATGATCCAGCAGTTGAAGATAAAGCATTAAAATTATTGTATAAAGTGGAACCTAACTGCCTTGTGAGCAACTCACTTAACGTTGCAGTAAAGCTGCAAGGCAAGATTATTATTGAGGCATAGAATGCCTCTTCAAGATCTAAGTTTAAAACGCTATTTTGTACTTTTTCATTTTTCGAAATAGCGTTGTTTTATGTATCCCTAATGCTTTTGCAGTTGCTATTTTGCTGTGATGATTTTTTAGCGTTGTAATAATTATCTGCTTTTCTATCTCCTCCCGGCTACTAGCTAAACTCCTCTGAATATCGATCCCCCCCTTTTTTTATTGGGATCTGTATCGAGCAAATTTACAAAGGGGAAGCAGCTTAGCTGAATATAACTGTTTTGAGATAAGACACAGGCACACTCGATGCTATTTTCTAATTCCCGGATATTGCCCGGCCATGCATAAGATTGCAGATACAGCAATGCTTCATGAGTGATCTCCTTTATTGATTTTTTGTGCAGCGAATTAAAATGTTCAATAAAGTGCTCTACTAAAAAAGGAATATCCTCATTACGCTGCGCCAGTATCGGCAACGTTGTTTTTATCACATTTAAACGGTAATAAAGATCTTCGCGAAACTTCCCCTGGGAAACTAACTCCAACAGATCTTCATTGGCTGCGGTGATAATTCTAACCTGCGTTTTTGCGGTTTATGACTGCCGACAGGTTCAAATTCACGCTCCTGTAATACCCGCAATAAACGTACCTGCAGTGACGGAGAAATATCACCAATCTCATCTAAAAAGAGTGTGCCATTTTCAGCCCGGGCAAAATTGACGTGGTCAGGTACGGTTAGCTAAAAATCACGCTTGTAAGTTAAATAAAATAAGTAGCCTTGCGATGATTTTTTTATGGAAATTAAAATTCTCATTGCAAGTGTCTTAAATCAATTCGTATCAGATCAACACAAAAAAGAAGTTTAGGTATCTATTTTTTTGAAAAATTTAAACTAAATAACCACCTAAGTTTAAAATTGACTCTTATCAATATGTACATATATTTTTCTATGTACCATTTAAAAAATCAAGTGACGAGTAAAACACTTTATCTTGTTATTGATAAGTCTCTGAACTAATAGATATAGTGCTTCTTTCGTATGCAACGAACTTATGAGTGAGAAAAAACTTACAAAAAGAATATAAAATGCTCAATTAAATTAACAGAGCATTTTTGTTTACTGAGGTTGGCATTAACTTTTGTTCGAGCAAAGGTTAACAGCTCTATACTAGAGGGACTCAAGCCAAATTATTGACATGGATTGCCTTTATCCAAATACATATTACATTTCAATAATTGCCAACTCAAGATACCAGAGTACCCCCCTTAAAACAATACAGGAAATAACTAGATGAAGTTATCCTTTCAATTTGAGATTGAACCAATTGTTCTTATTAAAGTATTAACAATCATTAGTATTGTTTGCTCAATGAGCACATTGTAGTAGCTTGAAATGTTCAAGGGTTAAAAAATTAACAGACCTTGAACATTTATTAATTTTTTATAAATTCGAGTTCCGTTCGGCAAATTATTCTTCCTATAAATTATATTTTAGGTTTTCTCTTATATGGAGTAGGAGAACTTGGATTAACTTGCATGAACGTATTGAACAACTCCTGAAACTGGTCACTAGTCTTAATTTCACTTTGAGAATCGATGTTTATTCTTTGCTCAGAGAAATCCAATAGCTTTGCTAATAAACCTGAGCTCTGGATAAGAAATTACAAAAAAAAATGAACTAATTGCTCGTTCTATGATCAGATCATTCGACCAAAAGTGATAAGACCAATAAGGAACGAGCATGAACAAATTAGTTGAAATTTATTGTGATGTCGATGATTTTTGTCAGTTATTTATTGAACAATGGCAACAAACATTGCTGCAAGACGGAGAT
>DATCZZ010000365.1:0-3508 GCA_036525635.1 Psychromonas sp.
TTGATTGTTGCTCTAATCTTAATTGGATTTGTATTGATTCAACAAGGTAAAGGCGCTGGTATGGGAGCTTCCTTCGGCTCTGGCGCTTCAAACACAGTATTTGGTGCAAGTGGTGCGGGTAATTTTATGACGCGCACAACGGCTATACTAGCAGTAATATTTTTTGTTTTAAGTTTGATTTTAGGTAATCTTTCAACGCATAAAGTGACTGCTGATGAAAAATTCTCTAACCTTGAAGTTGAACAAGTGGTAGATCTTCCCGTTGAGGAAGATACTTCAGGTAAAATACCAGAATAAAATATGCGGATATGGTGGAATTGGTAGACACGTAGCCTTGAGGGGGCTATGACTTCGGTCGTGAGAGTTCAAGTCTCTCTATCCGCACCAATATATTGTTGTAAAATGATTGCTTAGAAATAACAGTTTGGTTATACTGGCGCTCATAAATTCAGGTACGAGATAATTCCCTAAGCAAGTAATTGACTCGTGGTTGTAAAGATAGTTGAAGATGCCAGGTGATAACCTGATATCACACTACATTCGATATTGTATTTCTAATCACAATATCTTGTTCAGTTAGTTGAACAAAATGAATGAAGCTCCAATTTATTGGGGCTTTTTTGTTATTTGCGAAGTTGAAATTTACTTTTCCTCATCGCAAAGTGACAACTTATGTTTATTTTTAATAAACATAAGTTGTTAATTAATTAGGGCTGCATGCCCTTTTTTTGTTTCTGAAAGGGGATAACTTTGGCAAGTTTAGAAGAACGTATAACCGAGATGTTAACACCAAGTGTGGAAGATCTTGGCTACGAATTGGTCGGTATCGAATATATTCGAGCAGGCAAGCATTCAATATTACGTGTTTATATTGATCAGGAAGGAGGCATTTTGGTTGACGACTGTGCAGCCGTAAGTCGCCAGATTAGTGCAATTATGGATGTCGAAGATCCAATTACCAATGAATATACGCTTGAAGTTTCATCACCGGGTCTGGATCGTCCTCTGTTTAAGGCGGCACATTATCAGATGTTCGTCGGAGAAGAAGTAAAAGTACAATTAAGAATGCCAGTTCAAAACCGTCGCAGATGGAAAGGGATCATTGTTTCTGCCGAAGATGAAATAATTTGTCTCAATGTAGACGGTAAAGAAGAGCGTTTTGCTTTGAGCAATATTCAAAAAGCGAATATTGTTCCAAAATTTGATAATTAAGGCGATTACAGATGAATAAAGAAATTTTACTTGTGGTAGAGGCAGTATCTAATGAAAAAGCACTTCCACGTGAAGCGATTTTCCAGGCATTAGAAAGCGCACTAGCGATTGCAACTAAAAAGAAATATGAAAATGATATAGAAGTTCGTGTTGAGATCGACCGTGAGACGGGTGAATTTGAAACTTTTCGTCGCTGGTTAGTGCTTGAACCCGGTGCTAAGATGGAACACCCATGCCAGGAAATTACTTTTGAAGCAGCTGAATACGAAAATCCTGAAATCAAAGTTGGCGAATACATCGAAGATCAAATTGAATCTGTAAAATTTGACCGTATCACTACGCAAACTGCAAAACAGGTTATCGTGCAAAAAGTACGTGAAGCGGAACGTGCACAAGTGGTTGCACAATACGCAGAGCAGGAAGGTGAGCTGATTACCGGTGTTGTTAAGCGTATGAATCGCGATAATATTTTATTGGACTTGGGCGGTAATGCAGAAGCGGTTATTTTCCGCGATGAAATGTTACCTCGTGAAAACTTCCGTCCAGGGGATCGTTTACGCGGGCTTTTATTTGCTGTACGTCCTGAAGCACGTGGCGCGCAGCTTTTCATGACGCGTACACAACCGGAAGTGCTTATTGAACTTTTCCGTTTGGAAGTGCCTGAAATTGCGGAAGAGATGATTGATCTTGTGGGGGCCGCTCGCGATCCCGGTTCACGTGCTAAAATTGCTGTGAAATCAAACGATAAACGTATTGATCCTATTGGAGCTTGTGTTGGTATGCGCGGAGCGCGTGTACAGGCTGTTTCCAGCGAATTGGGCGGTGAGCGCGTTGATATCATTCTCTGGGATGAAAATCCTGCGCAATTCGCAATCAATGCAATGTCTCCTGCTGAAGTGGCATCTATTGTTGTTGATGAAGATTCTCACAGTATGGATATTGCCGTTGAGGAAGATAACTTAGCACAGGCGATAGGACGAAATGGTCAAAATGTTCGTTTAGCGTCTCAACTTACGGGTTGGGAACTTAATGTTATGACTGTTGCACAATTACGCGAAAAACATCAGGCTGAAGCCGATAGTGTTATCAGTGTATTCACTCAAGCGCTTGAAATTGATGAAGAGTTTGCTTCTGTATTGGTTGAAGAGGGGTTCAGTTCATTAGAAGAGATCGCTTATGTACCAATTAATGAATTGTTGGATATCGAAGGCTTAGATGAAGAGCTGATCGAAGAGTTACGCTCTCGTGCCAAAGACTATTTAGCAACAAAAGCACTCGCAGATGAAGAAAATTTAGAAGATGCGAAACCCGCAGATGATCTTCTCGCGCTTGAAGGTTTGGATGGTCATTTAGCATTTGTTCTCGCAAGCAAAGGTATTGTTACCCTTGAAGATCTTGCAGAACAAGCTGTTGATGATTTACTGGAAATTGAAGAACTGAATGAAGCAAAAGCAGGGGAGCTGATCATGGCTGCTCGTAACATCTGTTGGTTCAGCGAAGACGCTGAATAAGCATCAGATAGGAGAAATAATAATGTCAGATATTTTACTTAAAGACCTTGCCAAAGATTTAAATAAATCTGCAGAAGTACTAGTTAAACAATTCGCCGACGCCGGTATCAAAAAATCGGTTTCAGATAAGGTGAGCTTGCAGGAAAAACAAACGTTAACTACCTTTTTGCAAAAACAGCATGGCGGCGAAACGAAAACTAAAATGGTGCTGCAACGTAAAACCAAAAGTACCTTAAGTGTAAAAGGCTCTACCGGGCAGGCTAAAGCTGTTCAGGTGGAAGTCCGTAAAAAACGTACTTACGTTAAACGCTCTGAAACTGAAATTAAAGAAACACAAGCTGCTGAATTAGCAGAGCAACAAGCTGAACAAGCCCGATTACAAGCAGAAATTGAAGCTAAAAAATTACTTGCTGAAAAAGCGCAGGCAGAAAAATTAGCGGCTAAAAAAGAAGCGGATGAAAAAGCTAAAAAAGCAGCGATGGCTAATAAAGAAAAAAGTACAGCAGTGAAATCAGAAAAAACAGCTGAGCAAATCGAGTTGGAAAAAGAAGCCGCAGAATTGCGTAAAAAAGCGGAGCAGGAAGCATTAGCTAAAGCGGAACAAAAAGCAGCTCGTCAAGCCGAAGAAGCGAAAAAACTTGCTGAAGAAAATTCCGCACGTTGGGCTGAAGAGGAAGCTGCACGTAAAAAAGCAGCAGAAGGTGCGGATTACCATGTAACTTCATCAAAAGAAGCGCAGGCTGCAGAAGACGCCTTAGATTCTAAAGCTGAAGGTCCTTCGCGTC
>DATCZZ010000366.1:0-3937 GCA_036525635.1 Psychromonas sp.
CTAAAGTTGAAGAGACACTTGAAAAAGGTGGTTTCGTGGCAACTTCCCAAGCTTTGGTTGGCAGCCTGCAAACGGCGAATAAATATGACAAACAGAATCCCTTTACGGCAACCTTGCTCACCCAGCAAAAAATTACCGGAGCTCGCTCTGCAAAAGATGTCCGCCATATCGAAATTGATTTGGAAGGTTCAGATCTGCACTACTCAGCCGGTGATGCATTAGGGGTGTGGTTCGAAAACGATCCGTTACTGGTTGATGCATTAATCCAAAAACTGCAACTCGATGCGCAGGCGCAGGTTAAGATTGATGATAAAAGTGTCTCTCTAAAAGAGGCTTTAACTGATTCTTTCGAGTTGACCGGCACTCACCCGGCTTTTGTGGAAGGTTATGCCAAGTTAACCGGCAACAAAAAATTATTAGCACTTGCTGAAGATAAAAATAAATTACGCGATTTTGCCAATACACATCAAATTATTGATGTGGTCAGTGACACAGGGAATGAAGCGCTCACCGCAGAAAACTTTGTGGCGTTACTGCGCCGTATCAGCCCGCGCTTATATTCCATTGCTTCAAGCCAGGCAGAAGTGGATCAGGAAGTGCATCTTACCGTGGGTACGGTAACATTCGAGAATGAAAATGGTGAAACCCGTCAGGGTGGCGCATCAAGCTTCCTCGGGCAGCGTCTGCAGGAAGGCGGTCAAGTTAAGGTATTTATCGAAGACAACCACAATTTCCGTTTACCTGCCAACCCGGAAACGCCAATCATTATGGTTGGACCGGGCACCGGTATCGCGCCTTTCCGTGCATTTATGCAGGAACGTGAAGCGACGGATGCAACGGGTAAAAACTGGCTATTTTTCGGTGACCAAACTTTCACTGAAGATTTTCTATACCAAACAGAATGGCAGGGGTTCTTAAAATCAGGTTTACTAACCAAACTGGATTTAGCTTTCTCCCGTGACCAGGCTGAGAAAATTTACGTCCAGGATCGCCTCAAAGAGAATGCCCATGAAATTTATCAATGGCTGCAGGAAGGCGCGCATTTTTATGTCTGCGGTGATGCCAACCGCATGGCCAAAGATGTACAGCAAACACTGATCGAAATTATCGGCGTGCAAGGCAATAAAAGCCTTGAAGATGCAGAGCAATATTTAACCGAATTACGTCAAGCAAAACGTTACCAGAGGGATGTCTACTAATGAGCCAGAAATTACACGATAACGAACGAATTAAAATTGAAAGTAACTTTCTCCGCGGTAAATTAGTTGAGGGGCTTAAGGATAATACCACCGGGGCTTTTCCTCCTGACGAAGTGCAGTTAGTTAAGTTTCATGGTTTATACCAGCAGGATCACCGCGACTATAGAGCCGAGCGCAAGAAACAGAAATTAGAGCCTTTATACTCTTTTCTGTTACGTGCCCGTTTGCCCGGTGGCGTTGTTACCCCGCAGCAGTTATTGGAGATTGACCGGATAGCCAGCGAACTGACGGATGCCGGCAGCATCCGCTTAACAACGCGACAAACCTTTCAGTATCACGGTATCTATAAACGTAATCTGAAATCAGTGTTTCAGGAGCTGAAGTTCAAAGCGAACATTGATTCAATTTTTACCGCGGGTGATGTTAACCGTAATGTTATTTGTACATCAAACCCGATGCAGTCTGAACTGCATGCTCAGGTTTATGATTGGTCGACAAAAATAAGTGAAATGCTATTACCTCACAGTAATGCCTTCGCGGAAATCTGGTTAGATGGTGAAAAAGTTCACGAGACAGAGCAGGAGCCAATTTACGGCCCAACCATGCTGCCGCGTAAATTTAAAACGGCAGTGGTATTACCGCCATTTAACGATGTCGATGTACACGCCAATGATCTCAACTTTGTCGCCATTGTTGAGAACGAACAAGTGGTTGGTTTTAACGTGCTGGTGGGTGGCGGCCTGGGTATGACCCATGGTGACAAAACCACTTTCCCGCGTAAAGCCGATGATTTTGGCTTTATCGGCGTCGATGATATTTTAGAGATTGCCAAAGCGGTTGTGACTACGCAGCGCGATTTGGGTAACCGTGTGAGCCGCTCTCACGCCCGTACAAAATACACTCTGGAAACCCATGGTGTGGAAAAATTTAAAGGGGAAGTTGAATCTCGCTCAGGTATTAAGTTTGCGCCATCTCGCCCCTATGAATTTACCGAACGCGGCGACCGTATCGGCTGGGTAAAAGGCAGCGATAATAAGTGGCACTTAACTGTCTTTATCGAAAATGGCCGTATCCTGGATTATCCGGGTAAACCGCTAAAATCGGGTTTAGTTGAAATAGCAAAAGTTCACCAGGGTGATTTCCGCATGACAGCGAACCAAAACCTGATTATTGCCAGTGTACCGGAAGCTGAAAAAGATAAAATTGAAAGCCTGGCACGACAATGCGGCCTGATTGATGACAGCCACACCGAGCAGCGCTTTAACTCTATGGCCTGTGTCGCATTGCCAACCTGTCCGTTAGCGATGGCGGAAGCTGAGCGTTATCTGCCGGGGCTAGTGAGCGATGTTGAAGCTCTGTTAACAAAACATGGTGTAGCAGAAGATCATATCATTTTACGTGTGACCGGCTGTCCGAATGGCTGTGGCCGTTCAATGCTTGCTGAAGTGGGTCTGGTCGGTAAAGCCCCGGGTCGTTACAATTTATACCTTGGCGGTAATACTAACGGTACGCGTATACCTAAAATGTACCTGGAAAACATCGATGAGGCGGCCATTCTCGCGACCATGGACGAGTTAATCGGACGTTGGGCAACTGAGCGACAAGCAGCGGAATGTTTTGGTGATTTTGTGATTCGCGCAGGCATTATCCGAGAAGTTATTATTGCTGCGAGGGATTTTCATGACTAATCAAATCAGCGACACAGTTACTAAACTGGATCTCAACTACCTGCTGACCTTAGATAAGGCGCAATGTACTGAGGCACTGGCAGAAACAAACAAGCAGCTGGAGCAGATGACCGCCCAGCAGAGAGTGCGCTGGGCTATCGAAAATCTTGAAAGTGAATTTGTCTTATCTTCAAGCTTTGGTATTCAGGCGGCTGTCTGTCTGCATCTGATTACCCAGGAGAAAGCGGATACGCCGGTTATTTTAACCGATACCGGTTATCTGTTTCCGGAGACCTATCAGTTTATTGATGATCTCACTCAGCGCTTAAATTTAAATCTTAAAATTTATCGCGCCGAGCTCAGCAGCGCCTGGCAGGAAGCTCGTTATGGAAAATTATGGGAACAAGGGGTTGAGGGGTTAACACGCTACAACCTAATCAACAAAGTTGAACCCATGAAACGGGCGCTTAAAGAGCTCAATGCTAAAACCTGGTTTTCCGGTCTGCGACGCTCACAGGCATCCAGCCGCGGGCAGCTGCCAGTATTAAGCATCCAAAATGGCTGTTTTAAATTTTTGCCGATTATCGACTGGAGTAACAAGCAGGTGCATTACTACCTGGAAGAGAATAATCTTAGCTATCACCCGCTTTGGGAGCAAGGTTATGTATCCGTTGGTGATGTGCAGACATCCCGCCCGCTTGAAGCTGGTATGAGCGAAGAGGAGACCCGTTTCTTCGGCCTGAAACGCGAATGCGGTTTACACGAAGATGATACCGAAAACCTCGGTAGTGGTATTTAAAAATTAGCAATAATATCTGCTCATAAAAGCCTTCGTTTTACGAAGGCTTTTTTATTTACAGGGAAATACGCGATAACGGATACCGCCAACCTTTGTATCTGCAAACAGGCGCTTATATCCTAAGCGACTTCAAGATACGTGGATACACAGAAACAAAGCCCTCAAAAAAACTACTCGAGAAGGAGCAGATCAATTTTTATAAAGAGTTTCACGATAGTGCGTGGGAGAGATCATCATTACCGACTTAAAAAATCGGGAAAATCCTGAATACG
>DATCZZ010000367.1:0-3195 GCA_036525635.1 Psychromonas sp.
AGAGATTGACTCTTCGTTGCTCACGCGACGAATTGCTTCAGCAAGCATACCGCTAAGTGTTAACTGTTTAACTTTACCCGTTGCAATGATCTCTTCTGATAACGGAATTGAGTCGGTTACGATGAACTCATCAATCACTGAATTTTTAATGTTTTCAGCTGCGCGACCAGAGAATACCGGGTGTGTTGCATAAGCATAAACAGAAATAGCACCGCGCTCTTTCAGGGCTGCTGCCGCCTGACAGAGTGTGCCACCTGTATCAATCATATCATCAACAATAATACAGTGACGTCCTTCAACATCACCAATAAGATGCATGACTTGCGCAACATTCGCTTTAGGGCGGCGTTTGTCGATAATCGCTAAATCCGCATCGTTTAATAATTTAGCATGAGCACGCGCACGTACAACACCACCAATATCAGGCGAAACAATCATTGGGTTATCGAGTTTCTTCTCGAGCATATCTTCAAGTAAAACAGAGCTACCGAAAACATTATCTACAGGTACATCAAAGAAACCTTGAATCTGTTCTGCATGTAGATCTACGGTTAATACGCGGTCAACACCTACATTAGATAAAAAGTCAGCAACTACTTTGGCGGTAATCGGCACGCGCGAAGAACGTACTCTACGGTCTTGACGGGCATAACCAAAGTAAGGAATAACGGCAGTAATACGACCCGCTGATGCACGACGCAGTGCATCAATCATAACGATTAATTCCATTAGGTTATCATTTGTTGGCGCACAGGTAGACTGTACGATAAAAATATCATCACCACGTATGTTTTCATTAATTTGTACGTGGATTTCTCCATCGCTGAAGCGGCCAACATCTGCACTTCCTAGTTTAATGAAAAGACGATCTGCAATTTTTTTGGCTAGATCGGGTGTAGCGTTACCAGCAAATAGTTTCATATTTGGCACTTTGAGGACCTCTGTAATCCTGATGAGTGTGTATTAAAAAGCAAAATGCTAATTAATATTTATTATTAATTACCTTGTGGTAATTAATAAGGAAAATTTATTTTAGTGTTGCTAATAATTCATTCAATGGTGAATTATTTAATCCTTTCGTGGTAAATGCAGCTAACCAGTCGGGCGTTTTGTCTAACACGATTTGAGCTTCATGGATACTGTTAAATGTGCTGAAAACAGATGCCCCAGTTCCAGTCAATCGAGTCGGCGCGTATTCTATCAACCAGTCTATAACCTTGGCAACCTTAGGATAATTTTTTTTCACATAGGGCTGGCAGTCGTTTAGCCAATTTTGACTTATTAACTGTGCGTGATCTCTTTTCGCTGTATTACGAATGAGCTCTTCAGCCTGGAAAACGGCGGGGGTGGATATATGGCAGTCAGGAACAGCGACAAGATAACTCTTTTCAGCAATATCAAGCGGATATAACTGCTCTCCAATACCCTCTGCGATCGCGCTTTTTCCATAGATAAAAATAGGTACGTCTGCACCTAATTTGATACCTATTTCAGATAGTTTTGTTTGTGTTAAATTGATATTCCAGTGATAATTTAATGCGACTAACGTGGTTGCCGCATCGGATGAACCGCCTCCGAGTCCGCCTCCCATAGGTAAATTCTTTTCCAGCTGAATGTGCGCCCCGTTATTTTCCGCCGTATATAGCTTTAGCATCATGGCTGCTTTATAGATAAGGTTATCTTCTAACGCCAAGCCTTCGATACTTGGCGATAGGGTAATTTTTCCAGAGAGATTGGGCGTAATAGTTAAATAATCACATCTATCTATAAATTGAAATAAAGTTTGTAACTCATGGTAACCGTCTTCCCGCTGGCCGGTTATGTATAAAAACAAATTAAGTTTAGCGGGAGCAGGCCAACGAATAGTGTCGGTATTTGTCATGCTTTATCTCTTTAATTGGAATATCTAATAATTATCAGTGATGCGATTATTTTAAAGAAAAGAAAGATAGTAGCGATTTATTTTTTATAAATACAGTATGCTTCAAAATAATTTGTGCGCCGAACAGTTATTGACAATATTAGGTTGATCCTGGTCTATTGACAAAACAGGTTAATTTTTGCAGTGCAATACAGCACCACTTTCTTGAGTCACTGGTTATTATAGCAAGTCAGCTCTTCTGCGATAAGCCCCTTCTGCTTGAAGCGCGGTACCGCAGTGCTGACTGCTAGGCTAATAGCACCAACCTGATGTTCAGGTTAAGCATTACTCATCAATCAAGTTATGATCGATCTGGCTCTGCTGTTCCTGCACTTTAAATTGATTAAACCGCGGTAAGAACTTATCCCAGTCGATAACATGACTGTTTATTTCAGGACCATCGATACAGGCATGCCTGCGGATCAGTTTGCCATTTTCCCAGACCGGCACCATACAGGCACCGCACATTCCCGTTGCGTCCACCATGATCGAGTTAAGGCTGGCAATACATGGCACATTATAATCCCGCGTTAAATCACTTACGGCGCGCATCATCATTGGCGGACCGATAGTGATGACCTCGGCAATCGCCTCTCTATTATTGATTAGCATCTCTTCAAGCGGCATGGTGACAAAGCCTTTAATCCCAAAAGATCCATCGTTACTCGCATAAATGACTTCAAGCAGAGTAGGGTATTGACTGCGTAAGGTTTCAATGCGGCCGTCTTGCTCTGACCAGAAGCAAAAATCTAGACCTCTGAATCCTGAGATTAGGGTGACCTTGTTACCCATTTCAAGATGCGCACGCATAATCGGGTATACCGCAGGTAAACCCACACCACCGGCAGTGAATATGACGCGCTGGTTTTCAGGCTGTTTGAGCAAATGACTTGCCTTGCCAAGCGGACCCGCAATGGCCGCAAAGCAATCTCCCACCTGCATCTTGTTGATGATTTTTGAGCTGCTGCCCAGACCTTGAATGACCAGCACAATGGTGCCATCTTCCCGGCTCCAGTCAGCCAGGGTTAATGGTATCAGTTCACTTTTGTTATCAGCCAGCACGCGGACAAACTGTCCGGCTTTGGCTGATTGTGCAATTAAGGGGGCTTTGATGGTGAACTCCACAACGCCAGCGGTTAATTGCGTGCGTTTAACGATTTCTGCTGCTGTTTGCGCCAGGTCTGTATAGCGACTCGCCTGAACGACAAGATGGTTAACTTCTTTGCGGTTGAAATGCAAATCCTGCATGATCTCTTTTGCCGCAGCCTGGCCAT
>DATCZZ010000368.1:0-5789 GCA_036525635.1 Psychromonas sp.
TGGGACTCTCTGGCAATCCAGACATGAGACATCGCCAACAGGTCAGGTGACAGGGAATATTCATGAACGATCGACCATGATGTATGCAGATGCTCAGTATTGCTCAGGTAATGCATCCCCAGTTTATGAAAGGCCTTTTCCATGGGATCGAAAGGTTCAACCTCACTGGCTAAAATACTGAACTCAACGAGCTCATGAAACAGCTCCGGGAGAACCTGATTTGCATCATTATAATCAACGTCATAGCTTTCATTTCTGGCATAAAGCCTGCTGACTGCCATCTGGTTTTGAGTCAGCGTGCCGGTTTTATCGACACATAACAGGGTTGCGGAGCCAAGGGTCTCGACGGCAGGAATACGTCTCGGGAGCACATTTTGACGGGAAATTCGCCATGCACCCAATGCCAGAAAGACGGTTAGCACCACGGTGAACTCTTCAGGAAGAATCGACATGGCGAGGGTAATACCTGCTAGCAGTCCATTCAGCCATTCACCGCGATTAATGACATACAGCAGGACGACCAGGATGCTCAAGATAGCGCCGATAATCGCTAAATTACGCACCAGAACAGCAGCCTGAAGCTGCAATGGTGTATTTTCAGTTTCGTGCATCTGGAGCGCTTTACCTATTTTACCTATCTCGCTGTGAATCCCGGTTGCAAGCACCTGAGCAACACCCTGTCCCTGCACCAGCATTGTACCTGAATAAATAAAGGGCAAATCATCCCCTCCCGGTCGTGTTTTTTGCAAAACACCGTCCCATTCTGCCTTGCGTACCGGCACCGATTCCCCGGTTAACAAAGATTCATCCGCCTGCATATCGCAGCTCGATAGTAATACCGCATCAGCAGGTACGCGATCTCCTTCGGCAAGCTGTAAAATATCACCTCGCACAACCTCCCGGCCGGGAAGTCGTTTTTTCTCTCCATTTCGTATCACCAGTGCACGCGGACTGGTCAGGTCGCGAAGCGCTTCCAGCACCCGTTCGGTCTTGCGCTCCTGATATATGGTCATGCCCATTACCAGCAAGACGAACGCAAGCAGGATCAGCGCCTCGCGCAAATCCCCCAACACCAGATAAATCAGGCCTGCTGCAACCAAAAGCAAAAACATCGGTTCGCGTACCATATCCAGCGCAATCTTCATAACGCCACGTATTTGTGTCGTTGGCAGTTCGTTAAATCCATCCCGCTTCAAGCGCCTTTCTGCTTCCGCTTCAGAAAGGCCGGTCAATAGATCCTGTTGATTTGGCTGTGCCGTTTTCACTGCCATTTGCTATGCCCGGTTAGACTGGAGAGCTGATAACGAGTGGACCGCGCTCGGGCACTCAAACCATCAGTAATAGGATCGCATTTAGTAAGTGCAAGCTGGTGAGGAGAAAAGGGGGGAAACAGCCACTGGATAGCAGCATCAAAAGCGCTGCTTTGCTGTTTTTCTAATGTGTACATTATGGCCTCCTGTCGCTGCTAAAATTGCAGAGGAGAAACTGCTGTCTGAACGCATCGCAAGACAATCAGGCGCATTAAAATTACCCGCATGATAGCGTTACCACTCGGCCCATGTTTTAAATGAACCATGAATGTCACTTTGTGGCGAAGTTTAAACGGACATACCTCTAGTGAATAATTGTAGTATAGTTGCGAATGAAGATTGCCTTGACAAAGCAGTAGATGAGGGCCTTTGATTTTGACTGATTTTCTGATTTTCTGATTTTCTGATTTTCTGATCTAACTGATCCAGGCCGTTTCTTTTCTTAACAGGGGAGCGTCCGGATCAATTATTTCCGGCCTGGGTATATTAATCATACCGCGCAGAAAAAACTGACGGTTAGGGCGCGTTGCCCTCTCGCGGTTAATTTTTTAACTAAAATGCTAAAAATGGCACTTAACTTTTCAGCGGCAGGACGAATTTAAATAGCGGCATACCCCCTGCGCAGCTAAACGGCCAGTTGCAAAACAGGCGGTCAATAAATAACCGCCGGTAGGGGCTTCCCAATCTAACATTTCACCCGCGCAAAATATTCCCGGTAATGCACTCAACATTAAATATTCATCCACACTGCTTTGACAAACACCACCGGCACTGGAAATAGCCTCTTCAATGGGTTTAACCCGATCAAAGCTCACCGGTAACGCCTTAATGCAGGTCGCTAAGCTCTGTGGTGTCTGCAGCTGTTGTTTATCACAACATTCATAAAGCATGGCAGCTTTAACACCACTTAAGCCTACCGTGCGTTTTAAATATTTGCTAAAAGAGTCTTTGCCTTGTTTTACCTGCAGTTTTTTTAAAATTTGTTGTTCGGTGTGATTGGGTAGTAAATCGATCAATAAGTTGGCCTGGCCAGTTTGATTGATGGCATCGCGTAAATATTTGGAAAAAGCATAAATTAAACTGCCTTCCATGCCATCCCGGCTGAGGATACATTCCCCTTTACGCTGTATCTGCTGGCCCTGACCAGTGGTCAAGCAAAAGCCTATATTTTTTAATGGGCTGCCTGCGTAATTTTTTTGCAAATGTTCACTCCACTGACTATAAAATCCACAATTGGCACTTTGCAGTGGATGAACAATTACCTCGGCTGCGGATAACATCGCTTGCCATGCACCGTCTGACCCTAATTTTGGCCAGCTGGCTCCGCCCATCGCCAGCACGACCGCATCGGCTTGCACCTGCGTTCTGCCATCGCCATGTTCAAATTCCAAGGTGTGCTGCTCAAGGTTGATCAGGCGATGCTTCATATGAAAGACCACGCCGGCTTCACGCAAACGTTTTAACCAGTTGCGTAATAAAGGAGCCGCTTTCATATCGGCGGGAAACACCCGCCCTGAGCTGCCAATAAAGGTTTTGATACCCAGCCCGTGGATCCACTGGCGCAGCGCATCGGCATCAAACTGACTCACTGCGCTGTCTAACCACTGTGCTTTGTCATAATAGCGCTGAATAAAATCGGCGTAAGGCTCGGAGTGAGTAATGTTCATACCGCCCACGCCTGCCAATAAAAACTTTCGACAGGCACTGGGTTTTGCGTCGTAAACCTCTACCTTGTGGCCTGCCGCGCTGATAACCTCTGCGGCCATTAACCCTGCCGGACCGGCTCCTACAACAATGACAGTTTTTTGTGTCTGCACCGACTTTACCTTATAAAAAATGAAAATAATAAAGAAAAACAGAGTAGATAGAAATGCTTAACAGCAAATAAAAAAATGCAGTAGTAGAACAGCGCTGAATGCTACTGCATTTTCAATAAGCGGATTTTGCAGGCATATTAACGCCTGACTGCCCCACAACACTCATTGAGTGGGATACCTTGTTACGGCAGCTAGTAGATAAATTGAATGCTCGCGAGATTTTCCCCATCTTCGTTTTGTAACTCCACTTTCCATTGGCCGTGCATCTGGGCCTGAATAAGCTTGCTTGAATAACTTCTCCAGCGATTAGATCCGACATCTACTCTGACCTTTGCTATGTTTTTGCCATTTAAGATCCATTGGTAATAGATTGTTTTGTCTTGCAGCTCGCTAACATCAGAGTAGGCATACACAGTTGCAATCTTGTTGGCGTCAAAATGAATGTCACTGATAGTACCGACCGGTTCGTTGCTTGTTACCGCCGAGGCAATAACAAAGCGTTTGATGTGATCCGAGAATATATCTATTTTAGATTGCCTGAACTGTGGGGCTGGAACTGTATTTGAGATGGGGGAGGTTGCGCCTTCTTTTTTGCCTGTTTGCGTGATGTTTTTATTTTCACTCTCGGCAGAGGCGTGCGGGGCTTTAGCTGCGCTGCTTAAGGTTGAGTAAACATCCAAGGCGGAGTAAACATCGCTTTGCGGTGCAACTATCTCTTCTTCATCAAGGGGGATTGTACTTTTTTCCTTCCCTTTGGCCGCTGCGCTTTGCTCTGTAAATTCATCGGAAAATGCAGGCGTCGTAACAGGGGCTTCAGTTTCCGCGGTTAAGGTTGAGGCAATCTCTCCTGCCGATGCCGGCGGGACGCTGGTCGAGGGGGATTTTTCATATTTATCAGCAAGGTTATCTTGATTAAGGTAATAGGATACACCGCCAATAAATAGGGTGATGGCAACGATCAGAGTTAAGGAAACCCCTATAATTCTGCCCCAATGGTAACTGGGGAGACCCTCATCTCCTGCTAGATTATCCTGCTGTGAGCGAAATTTAATGCGGATGGTAAGTTTTTTAGATTCATTCATATTGTGTAATGCTCACTGCCGTTTTTGGGAGTAATAATGTTGTCCAATTGTGCATAATAGCAAATAATCAAGGCTTTAATTGGATCTCTTTTAGTCCGACGTTGATCCGCTCCGTATTTTCGGAATATGAAAAATAGACTATAAGAAAACAGAGCAAAACCCAAGGAGTTGAGCCATTATTTTTGCCAAAACTTGCATTGTATCGTAACAGCGCATTTATTGATTAATGCTATTTTCTTGCTGATCCTTCTGGTGCAGCCCGTCTATTGCCTCAGTGAGCTCCCTGAAAATGCTGTTGCCGGTTTCTCTTATCAATCCAAGGGCAGTAAAGGTCTGTCATATTAAATTGAGAAGTGCATCAATGCAGGTTGTTTATTATTTTTTAGGTTATTAATCGTGACATAGGAGTACAATCTCGGTTTTTTATAAACATTAGCCTGCAAGCTATCTACTCTTTTCGCTTATCAATTTTATTATCTCTGAGGTGTGCATTGTTTTCTATCCCGGCTAAATTGTGGTTGAGTTTGAATTTTATAACCTTCTTTTTTATCTGGGGCGTTTTTTTACCGTTCTGGGGTATTTGGTTATCAGGGCAGGGCATATCAAGCGAAAGTATTGGCGTGCTTTTTTCGATAGGCCTGCTGTTGAGATTTGTCAGTAACCTTAGCTTGTTGCCTATGGTATCGAGTGCAGAATCGACCTTGCGTCTATTACGTTCGTTAGGCTTTTGTACTGTATTAGCTTTTACTTTTTTATTGTTTTTCCATGATTATATCTGGCTGGCGGCCATTACCTTAGTGGTTAACTTCATGATGGGGCCACTGGCACCACTAGGTGACCTCGTCGGGACCCGGTTAGTGAACCAAATTCAGCTTGATTATGGCCGAGTACGGTTATGGGGATCCTTGAGTTTTATTGTCGGCTCAACCTGTGTCGGTTGGTTAATTGTCGATTCAGGACAGGATGCCATTTTATGGTCAATTATCGCAGCCACACTTATTATGTGGTTGCTCTCTTTATTGCATTTATCACCGCAATTACATGATCAAGTTGTTTCTGGGGCAGAGAAAAAACAATCTCTTTTCACGCTCTTTAAACGGCCGAATGTGCTCCTTTTTTTAATTATCGTTGGAGCGATTCAAGGCAGTCACGGTGCTTTCTATGCTTTTGGCACCATTCACTGGAATGAGATCGGCCTTTCGGGAGTAACTATTTCCTGGTTATGGGCGATCGGGGTTTTCGCTGAAATACTATTAATGCGTTTTAATAATAAATTATTTACTAAGTGGTCAATCAAGCAGATGATGCTTTTGGGCCTGCTCGCCGCCATCACTCGCTGGTTAGTCTTTGCGTGCAGCGATAATGTTTATCTACTGGCCACTTTTCAGACCTTCCACGCATTTACTTTTGCGGTGACACATTTGGCAACTATTCGTTATATTGCGTTGCAAAAAAATTCAGAGATGGTCGCCTATCAGTCACTCTACTCCGGCGTGGCGTTAGGTTTGATGATGGCCGGCTTCACATACCTCTCCGGTGTTTTTTATGCGCAGCTGCACGGTTACGTATTCTTAATTATG
>DATCZZ010000369.1:0-3109 GCA_036525635.1 Psychromonas sp.
CTGAATTTATGCCCTACGTGGAACGTTTAGGATTAGGCCATCAACTCGATAGATGCTTGTTAGAAGCTATTGTCACAGACAATATTCTAGCCATGAAGAAAGAGCCTGTCGCGGTGAATCTAACGCGTGACAGTGTCCTCAATAGCGGATTCCACAGCTGGTTAACGCAGTTTTTAAGTA
This sequence comes from Psychromonas sp., assembly GCA_036525635.1. Taxonomy (GTDB): domain Bacteria; phylum Pseudomonadota; class Gammaproteobacteria; order Enterobacterales; family Psychromonadaceae; genus Psychromonas. The sequence goes on from DATCZZ010000369.1 coordinate 181, forward strand.
ACATTGCCGATCCCTCTCTTATCCAGTTCGAGTTCTCCGAAACGGGCGTCACAAGTTATTTAGATGAGGCCATTGCACTGTCCGCCATAATAAAAAATGGCGGCGCTCAATTTGGTATAGATCATTACGGTAAACAGTTAGGATCTTTAGAATACCTGCAGCGGTTAAAACCGGACTATGTGAAACTGGATATTTCATTGTCCAGTTATCAAGGCGAAGAGGCGCAGGGGCATCTGCAAAATCTGGAGCTTTGCCGGGCATTAATTAATATCGCACACGGTTTAGAAATTAAAGTCGTGATCACCGGTATCGAAGATGAGCAACATCTGCAAAGAGTTAAGGTGCTGCAGGTTGAAGGTTATCAGGGTTATATATCCGCACCTGCATATATCTAATTTATCATCCGGAGTGGGGAACTGAAAAAACTGAGGTGATTTCACCTCAGACACCTTATCCCGTTGCGTTGTAAAAAACTGTCCAATTCATCCCAATAGCCCTTTATCACTGGACTTTAAATAATGACCACAGGCTGATACGATGCTGATTGGGATTATTTAGGCTGCAAAATTTCTCCTCTACAGATTTGCATTTTGTGCTACTATCGACAGCAATTTTATTAATAGCATTCCGCTTACTTAAATCAACAAAAATTGCACAGTAAAAATTGCTGATAACGTCACTGTTTTCACTCATTTTATCCAGCAAAGTTGAGCAGATATTTATGCGGGTTGGTAGAAAATCAGCAAAATTAACGAATAATGGACAAGGGCAATTTAGACATGATCCCAAACTTATCTCATCAAGAGAATATCAAACAAGATTACTTCGCATTTTTAACTGCGTTGAGTGCAACAAACTATTCAGGCGAAATAGAAAAAAGTTACGCTAGTCGTCTTGCTGTGGCAACGGATAACAGTGTTTATCAATGTTTGCCGCAAGCGGTTCTCTTTCCCCGCTCAACCCAAGATATTGTTGAGATTTGTAAACTTGCCCAACAAGATGAATTTGCCAATATTCGTTTCTCTCCTCGAGGTGGCGGTACAGGCACCAACGGCCAGTCCTTAAGCAATGATCTCGTGTTGGACCTGTCCCGGTTTATGAATCAGATTCTCGAATTAAATGAAATAGAAGGCTGGGTGCGGGTACAAACAGGGGTTGTTAAAGATCAACTGAATGAGTTTTTACGACCCTTCGGTCTGTTTTTTTCACCAGAGTTATCGACCAGTAATCGCGCCACTATCGGCGGCATGATTAGCTGTGATGCTTCGGGGCAAGGTTCACTGGTGTACGGCAAAACCAGTGATCATGTCTTAGCCTTAACGTCGGTATTAGTTGATGGCGAGGTTTTACAGAGTGCTCCTATTGAAGGTGATGCGTTAGCTAAGCAAAGCGGGCGCCGGGATAGTATTGGCGCTATTTACCGTCAGGTGGTTGAAACCTGTGCGGCTAAACAGCAGCAAATTGAACAAGGTTTTCCTAAGCTAAACCGTTTCTTAACCGGTTATGATTTAAAACATGTCTATGATCCTGAAACAGGTCGTGTCGATTTGACGCGTATTTTATGCGGCGCAGAAGGGTCCTTGGCTTTTATAACAGAAGCCAAATTACATGTGCAAAAAATCCCAACCTACCGCACCCTGTTTAATGTCAAATACGACAGTTTCCAATCGGCATTACAAAATGCCCCTTTCCTGGTTCAGGCTAATGCCCTGTCGGTCGAAACAATAGATTCGAAAGTTTTAAACTTGGCAAAACAGGATATTGTCTGGCATAGCGTTAGTCAGTTAATTACCGATGTGCCGGATCAAATTGTCGATGGATTAAATATCGTTGAGTTTGTAGAGGAAGATAAACAGATTCAGGAACAAAAGATCGCGGCTTTGGTGAGCAAATTAGACCGATTAATTGCCAATAAAGAATCCGGCGTGATTGCTTACCAAATTTGTAGCGATTTGGCCGATATTAATAAAATTTACGGCATGCGCAAAAAAGCGGTAGGTTTGTTAGGCAATACTGCTGGAAGTGCAAAACCGGTCGCTTTTGTCGAAGATACCTGTGTGCCGCCGGAAAATTTAGCAGCCTACATTACTGAGTTCCGCCAGTTATTAGATGACCATAATCTGCATTACGGCATGTTTGGTCACGTCGATGCCGGCGTGCTGCACGTCCGTCCCGCATTAGATATGTGCGACCCTGAGCAGGAAAAAATAATGCGTACCATCTCTGATAAGGTGGTGGCATTAACCGCTAAATATAAAGGTTTAATGTGGGGGGAGCATGGTAAAGGTTTCCGCAGTGAATATGGCCCTGAATTTTTTGGCGAAGAATTATTTACTGAGTTACGCAAAATTAAAGCGGTCTTTGATCCGCAAAACCGGGTAAACCCGGGGAAAATTTGTACCCCGATAAGCTCAGAAGATCTGCTGGTCAGTGTGGATGCTGTGAAACGCGGCACCTTTGATCGCCAAATTCCAATTGCCGTGCGTGAGAGTTTTAAAGAGAGTATCGACTGTAACGGTAACGGATTATGTTTTAACTACGATACTAAATCCCCCATGTGTCCGTCGGTTAAAGTGACTAAAGATCGCCGTCATTCACCTAAAGGCCGTGCGGCTTTAATGCGCGAATGGTTACGTCAGTTAGCAAATAATGATATCGATGTATTACAGCTCGAAAATGATCTTTATGCGGGCAAAAATGCCAGTATATTTAGAAAATTTTCTAATACCATGGCCAAACGTAAAGGTGAATACGACTTTTCCCATGAGGTGATGGAGGCTATGCAGGGCTGCTTAGCCTGTAAAGCCTGTACAAGTCAGTGCCCGATCCAGGTTGATGTGCCTACTTTCCGGGCGCGTTTTATGCATCTTTACCACGGCCGTTATTTACGCCCGTTGAAAGATTACTTTGTCGCCTACGTTGAGCAGTA
>DATCZZ010000370.1:0-7372 GCA_036525635.1 Psychromonas sp.
AGAAAAAAAACTTACAGCAACAATTTCAAGATTGCCCGCGTGCTAACTTTTTCCGCCGGTTGGGCGCATATATATACGATCTGTTTGCCGTTGCAGCCCTGCTCATGTTAGCGGGTATTTTTGCGATTTTAATCGTTGTTATCGCTAATAAGACGGGGTTGATAAATCTTGATGCTTATCAGGATATCGCAGACTTTCTCGCTTCTAGTCAACTGTTTGCATTATATCTGGCAATCGTTGTGATTGGTTTTTATGGTTATTTTTGGACTAAAGCGGGTCAAACTATCGGAATGAAGGCATGGCGCTTACGGGTGCAGAACAGCGATGGAAGCAATATCTCTTTTACCCAATCTTTAATTCGTATGGCAACGTCAGCATTTGGTTTAGGCAATTTGATGGCGTTATTTAGCAACCATACTGCATTCCAGGACAGCTGGGCTGAATGTGAAGTGGTGGTATTGACGAAAGAGTTAAGTAATTGGAAAGGTTTTAAGGGTATGGCATTTATGGATCAGGATAAAAAATAAAACAGACTTTATAGCAACCGCCATAATTAACAGATCTTTTCTAAGCGTTATAAAAAATGCCACGTCTCTATTCCCTATAAAGCGTGGCATCTTTGTTTCTTTTTAAATTCAACCTAATGGTCAGCTTTGCCGCTTAAGCAGATAGATAGCAACAGATAACACGAGAAAACTTGGTAATAATGCCCCGAGTATCGGTGGTAAATTAAACACTAAACTGAAAGGACCAAATAACTCCCCCGAAACATGGAAAGTGAAACCGGCGGCAATACCAAAAATTAAACGAGTCCCCATTGTAACGGTGCGTAAGCCGCCAAATATAAAAGAAACCGACAGTAACATCATAACCACAATGGTGAAGGGTAAGACCGCCTTACGCCAGAAGGTCAGCCAATAACCATTGGCATCCTGCTCATTATTTTCCAGATAATTAATGTAATTATAAATATCACGCATCGACATTTTATCCGGCTCGCCTAATACCACTTCCAGTTTTTTCGGTGTTAACTTGGTGTCCCATAAATAATTATCGAGTTGACTTGTCTCGGTTTTATCTGCAAAAAAAGTTGTTTTACTAGTATTTTCAAAACGCCAGCCGCCTTCTTCAAACACAGCTTTACGGGCAAGAATTGCGTACTGAAGCTTTAATTTTTCATCAAAAAAATAGAGCTGCACATTAAACAGTTCAGATTGATTATTCATCCGTTCAATGCTCACGAATGAACCCGCATCCTTCACCCAAACACCATATTGATTACTGACCTTATCCTCTCCTTTGCGCGCCAGATAGCGCATAGAGTAAGCTTCTTTGTCCGTTTGCGGAGCAACAAACTCACTCAGAACCATCACCGCAAGAACCATCGGAATAGCCGTTTTTAATACGGCAACTGCAATTCTCAATTTTGATAAGCCAGCCGCCTGCATAACAACCAGCTCACTGCTGCTAGCCAGACTTCCTAACCCAATCAATGCACCAATCAGTGCAGCCATGGGGAAAAAAACAGCCAATTCAGCAGGGATTTTGAGAATAACAAAATAGGCCGCATGCCAGGCACCGTATGTCCCTTCCCCAACCGCTCTCATCTGATCGACAAATTTTATAATACTGCTCAATCCTATCAAGACAAACAGGCTTAAAAATGTTGCTGCAAAAATCGTTTTGCCTATATAACGATCTAAAATACCCATAATACTGCTTCCGTTTTAAATACCTGAACTACTTCTTGCACAAAGTCACTTTGCTAAATTTCCCTAAACTTTGCAGGTGCAGAGTGATCCCTACAAACAAAAAGAGAATTTGTACCATCCAAATACTGATGGCGGAAAGTGCCCCCTCTTCAATAAGACTCTTAGCCGTACTGAGCAGCAAGAAAAAAGTTAAATACAATGCCAGTGCAGGTAATAATTTTGCGTAACGCCCCTGCCGCGGATTCACTTTTGCTAATGGCACAGCCATAAAAGTCATCAATAGTATTGATAATGGAATACCTATTCGCCACTGCAGTTCTGCCTGATATTTCGGATTTTCCACGCCGAATAATGCAGTTGTGGGCAAGGCTTCGACACCGCGTACCTTCCTCTGGACTTCCCGGTTGGCAATATGCACTTCATAACGGCCAAATTCACTGTTCTCAAACTCATATTGCCCGACTATGCCTGCATAACGCTGACCATTACTTAAGGTTAACCAGGCACCGTCTTTTTTGGCATCCAGACGACCTCCCAATGCAGTCAATACTGAAGGAGGTTGATTTTTATCTGCAGGCCAATGCGCAGCAAAAATATTTTCCAATTTTTTGTTGCTGCTTAATTTTTCAACGTAAACTACGCCACCGTTCTCGGAGGTTTTATGAAAACGCCCCGCTATCAATGTCGCAGCACTGGCATCCGATTGCGCCTTTTCAATCACAGTGATCATTTTGTCTTCAGAAAGCGGGGCAAGATACAAGCTGTTGTATACCGCAAAAGAAAAGGTGAAAAAAGATAATAGCAGGGTTGCTTTTAACACCTGATTCGGACTATATCCGCAGGATGTCATCGCCACCATTTCACTTTCACTGTGCAACCGCCCGTGAGCAAAAAGCACCGCGAGGTAAAAACTAATAGGTAACATTAGCGTACCCAATTGTGGTAAATTCAGATACAGCAAGGTCATCACCAGATCCGCTGGAATAACGCCATTAATAGCTTGAGCAAGAATTGATATGAATTTTTGACTGACAAATATAAGAACTAAAACAAACAGAATACCGATCTGACTTTTAAATGTTTCGAGCATTAAATAACGAAGAAGTATCACCCGGGTCTCCTGTGTGAGTATGGTTCTGATAAAGATACGTCCAAATCACCAAAGATGCAGAAATGACTTCTTCAGGGGATCCGGATATATACTTAAGGCCCTTGAAAATTATTCATTTCCAAAGGCCTTAGCTATAAACTAGTGGATTAAGCAAGTAAATACGGTAAAATTGCAAATCTTATTGCATTGAGAAGAGTTATCAAGATCCACTTACTTCTATAATAACTGTATTTTCAGAAAAATAGCACAGTTAATCGCATTATAGATAGCCCAGAATAAGGATATATATGGAATTTTTCGTAAAAAGCGGTAGCCCGGAAAAACAACGCAGTGCCTGTATTGTTGTCGGCGTATTCGAACCGCGACGTTTATCTCCCGCAGGTGAACAACTTGATGAGATTAGCGCAGGGTATTTAAGCACGCTGTTACGCCGTGGTGATATCGAAGGAAAAGTAGGCCAAGTATTATTCTTACACCATGTGCCAAATGTATTAAGTGAGCGTGTATTATTAGTGGGTTGCGGCAAAGAGCGTGAATTAACCGAAGCACAATATAAACAAATTATTAGCAAAACCATTACCACTCTTAACGAAACAGGCGCTTTAGAAGCTATCTGTTTTCTTTCTGAACTGCATATTATAGGGCGGGATACCTATTGGGCGGTGCGCCAAGCCGTTGAAGCAACGCAGGAGAGTTTATATAACTTCGATCAATTTAAAACCAATAAAGGTAATACGCGCCGTCCACTGCGTAAATTAACCTTTAATGTAAATAGCCGTAAAGAGTTAGCCCGCGCGGAACTTGCACTGCAGCATGGTTTAGCCGTCGCCTCAGGTGCTAGTGCCTGTAAAAACTTAGCCAATATGCCGCCGAATATCTGTACCCCATTATATTTAGCAGGACAGGCAACCGCGCTTGCGCAGCGTTTTGAAAAAATCACGACGGAGATTGTTGATAGTGAGCAGATGGCTGAGCTGAAAATGGACAGTTATTTAGCAGTTGCCAGAGGTTCAGAAAATCCGGCTTATATGTCTCTGATACGTTATAACGGCGGCAGTGAAAATCAAAAACCAATCGTACTGGTTGGTAAAGGGCTGACCTTTGACTCTGGCGGTATTTCATTAAAACCTGGCGAAGGCATGGATGAAATGAAATATGATATGGGTGGTGCGGCCAGTGTTTATGGCACAATGCACGCGCTGGCAACACTGAACCTACCGATCAATGTGATTGGCGTTTTAGCCGGTGCTGAAAATATGCCGGCGGGTAATGCTTACCGCCCGGGTGATATCCTCACCACCATGTCAGGGCAAACCGTTGAAGTGTTGAATACCGATGCCGAAGGACGTTTAGTGCTATGCGATGTGTTAACCTATGTTGAACGTTTTGAACCGGATTGCGTTGTCGATATCGCGACGTTAACGGGAGCCTGTATCATGGCGTTGGGCCATCATATCAGCGGCTTAATGTCTCCGCACAAAGGGTTGGCACATGAGCTATTGGCAGCGTCAAATCAATCTGGCGATAAAGCATGGCAACTGCCAATGGACGACGAGTTCCAAAAACAGCTTGAGAGTCCCTTTGCGGATATGGCCAATATTGGCGGACGCCCGGCAGGTACCATTACTGCGGCTTGTTTCCTTTCTCGTTTTACTAAAAGTTATAACTGGGCGCATCTGGATGTCGCCGGGACGGCTTGGAAATCCGGTACCAATAAAGGTGCAACGGGCAGACCGGTTTCACTGTTAACGCAGTTTTTGATCAACAGAAGTGAACATCAAACGGCGGCAAACAGCTAAATGAAACGAGTATAATGAGCCAGGTTGTTTTTTACATTTTCGCGACACCAGAAGCATCAAGCAATTTACCCTTAACTGCTCATTTTGCTAAGGCTTGTTCTATTGCCGCGTTTTTTTATACACAAAATAAAAAGGTATTCATCTATACAGATACAAAAGAGGATGCATTTGTTGTCGATGAATACTTGTGGCAGTTTGACGGTGACAGTTTTGTGCCGCACAACTTGTTAGGTGAAGGGCCAAAATTTGGTACGCCGGTTGAAATCAGCTGGCAGGCCCCAGCGCACCCTCGCCCGATTTTAATTAATTTAAGTCAAAACGTGCCTGCTTTTGCGATAAATTTTCAACAGATTATCGATTTTGTTCCGTTTGCGGAGCCCTTGAAAATTGCAGCACGAACCCGTTACAGTACCTATAAAAAAATGGGGCTAACGCTTTCTACTCAAACCGTTGAAGATAATTCAACGCTTGAGTCAACCAACAAAACAGAAGATTAACAGATGGAAAAGACATACAACCCAAGTGCCATTGAGCAAAAAAACTACCAAAACTGGGAAGAAAAAGGTTATTTCAAACCGCATGGTGATACCAGTAAAGAAAGCTACTGCATCATGATCCCGCCACCAAATGTTACTGGTAGCCTGCACATGGGTCATGCATTCCAAGATACTATTATGGATACCCTGATACGCTACCAGCGTATGCAGGGTAAAAATACCCTGTGGCAGATGGGTACTGACCACGCCGGTATCGCCACACAGATGGTGGTTGAACGTAAACTTGCGGCTGAAACAGGCCAGACCCGTAAAGATCTCGGACGTGAAGCCTTTATCGATAAGATCTGGGAGTGGAAAGCGGAATCTGGCGGTAACATTTCTCAACAGTTGCGTCGTTTGGGTACCTCTGTCGACTGGGATCGCGAACGTTTTACCATGGATGAGGGCCTCTCTCATGCAGTAAAGGAGGTCTTTGTTAATCTTTACAACGATGGCCTTATCTACCGTGGTAAGCGTCTGGTTAACTGGGATCCTAAACTGCACACTGCTATTTCCGACTTAGAAGTTGAAAACAGAGATGTTAAAGGCTCAATGTGGCACTTCCGTTACCCCCTTGCAGACGGCGCTAAAACGGCAGAGGGTAAAGACTACCTGGTGGTTGCAACCACCCGCCCGGAAACAATGTTAGGCGATACAGCCGTCGCGGTTAACCCGGAAGATCCGCGCTATAAGGATCTTATTGGTAAAGAGATCATCCTGCCTTTTGTTAATCGCCGTATACCGGTTATTGCTGATGAACATGCCGACATGGAAAAAGGCACAGGCTGCGTGAAAATCACCCCTGCTCACGACTTTAACGACTATGAAGTGGGTAAACGCAATAAACTTCCGATGATCAACGTATTAACTTTTGATGCCTGTATCCGTGAAAGCGCGGAAGTGTTTAACAGTAACGGCGAAGCAAGTGATGATTACAGCCTTGAGTTACCAGCACAGTTCCAAGGTTTAAGCCGAGAAGAGGCGCGTAAACAGGTGGTTAGCTCGCTGGATGAGTTAGGTTTAGTGGATGAAATAAAACCTCATGATTTAACCGTACCTTACGGCGACCGTGGTGGTGTGGTTATCGAGCCGATGCTCACTGACCAATGGTATGTACGCGTTGCGCCGCTGGCTAAAACAGCCAAGGAAGCAGTTGCCAATGGCGATATCGAGTTTGTGCCGAAACAGTATGAAAATATGTATAACTCTTGGATGAACGATATTCAGGACTGGTGTATTTCCCGCCAGCTTTGGTGGGGGCACCGTATCCCGGCCTGGTACGATCAAGCCGGTAAAGTATATGTCGGCCGCGATGAAGCAGAAGTACGTGCGCAACATGATTTAGGCGAGGATGTTGTATTGCGCCAGGATGATGATGTGCTAGATACCTGGTTCTCATCCGGTCTATGGACCTTCTCTACATTAGGCTGGCCGGAAAAAAACCTGGATCTTAAAACCTTCCACTCCACCGATGTTCTGGTAACGGGTTTTGACATTATCTTCTTCTGGGTTGCGCGCATGATCATGCTGACCATGCACTTTATGAAGGATGAAAACGGCAAACCGCAGGTGCCCTTCAAAACCGTTTATGTGACCGGCCTTATCCGTGATGAACATGGTGACAAGATGTCAAAATCTAAAGGTAATGTATTGGATCCTTTAGATATGATCGACGGTATCGACTTAGAAAGTCTGGTGAAAAAACGCTGCGGCAATATGATGCAGCCGCAACTGGCGGCGAAGATTGAAAAAAATACCCGAGAAACATTTGCCAATGGCATTGAGGCACACGGTACTGATGCACTGCGCTTTACACTGGCCGCAATGGCATCAACAGGCCGTGATATCAACTGGGATATGAATCGTTTAGAAGGTTACCGCAACTTCTGTAATAAATTATGGAATGCCAGCCGTTATGTACTGATCAGTGCAGAAGAGCACGATTGCGGCTTTAGCGACAATCAGGAGATGGTATTCAGCCTGGCAGATCGCTGGATCCAGGGCCAGCTGCAGAAGACCATTAAAGAGTTCCGCCATGCACTGGATACTTTCCGCTTTGATATTGCAGCAAACATCCTGTATGAGTTCACCTGGAATCAATTCTGCGGTTGGTACTTAGAGCTGACTAAGCCGGTTTTATTTAAAGGCAGTGAAACAGAGCAGCGCGGTACCCGCCATACGCTGATCACAGTATTAGAAACGCTACTGCGCCTT
>DATCZZ010000371.1:0-3955 GCA_036525635.1 Psychromonas sp.
AATGGGAAATGCCGCTGACAAAGGGGGTATTCAATTTAGAACACTCAATGCCAGTAAAGGACCAGCGGTAAGAGCAACCCGTGCACAGGCTGATCGCCTGCTTTATAAAGCAGCTGTACGTGAAAAATTGGAAAACCAGGAAAACTTAAAAATATTTCAGCAAGAAGTAGAAGATCTTATTGTACAAAACGATCGAGTGAGCGGTGTTGTCACTAAAATGGGTGTTAAGTTTTCTGCAAAAACGGTTGTTTTGACAGTCGGCACTTTCTTAAACGGTCTAATCCATATTGGTTTAAAAAATTATAGTGGTGGCCGAGCAGGTGATCCGGCTTCAATTGGTTTAGCTGAAAGATTAAAAGATCTTCCATTACGAATGGGACGTTTAAAAACGGGCACACCTGCACGTATAGATGCACGTAGTATTGATTTCTCTGTATTAGAAGTTCAGCACGGAGATAATCCGACTCCTGTGTTTTCATTTTTAGGTGATGTCAGTCAACATCCTAGACAAATACCCTGTTATATCACGCATACTAATGAAAAAACCCACGATATTATCCGCCGTAATTTAGATCGAAGCCCCATGTATTCAGGCGTGATAGAGGGTATAGGACCACGCTATTGTCCTTCGATTGAAGATAAAATAATGCGTTTTGCAGATAAAAATTCGCATCAAATATTTGTTGAACCGGAAGGATTAACAACCCATGAAGTCTATCCAAATGGGATCTCAACAAGTTTACCATTTGATGTGCAAATTGATTTTATTCGTTCAATGAAAGGTTTTGAAAACGCATTTGTAACCAGACCTGGTTATGCTATTGAATATGATTATTTTGATCCGCGGGATCTAAAATCAACCTTAGAAAGTAAATATATTGCAGGTTTATTCTTTGCCGGACAAATTAATGGCACAACAGGTTACGAAGAAGCTGCTGCTCAAGGTTTATTAGCCGGAATGAATGCCGGATTAATGGCACAAGATAAAGAGGGCTGGTGTCCAAGACGTGATGAAGCTTATGTTGGTGTATTGGTTGATGATCTTTCTACGCTAGGGACAAAAGAGCCCTATCGTATGTTTACCAGCCGTGCGGAATATCGCCTTTTATTACGTGAAGATAATGCCGATGCTCGTTTAACAGAAAAAGGCCGTGAATTAGGTCTGGTTGATGATATTCGTTGGAAGGCATATAGCGAGAAAAAAGAAGCGATAGAAAGGGAAGTACAGCGTTTAAAAAATCAGTGGATCAACCCCTATTCTGACAATGCTGCACAGATAAATAATTTGTTACAAACGCCAATGCAGCGTGAAAGTACCCTTGAAGCTATGATCCGTCGACCAGAGATGAGTTATCAAGCTCTCATGTCAATTGACGGATTAGGGCCTGCTATTGAAAATGAACAAGCTGCAGAACAAGTTGAAATAATAATTAAATATCAAGGTTATATAGACCGTCAGCTTGAGGAAATAGAAAAACTTAAACGCAATGAAGATACGTTATTGCCAGTTGATCTGAATTACTCAGATATTAAGGGGTTATCAAATGAAGTGGTTGCTAAATTAAATAACATCAAGCCGGAAAATATTGGCCAGGCTTCTAGAATTTCAGGTGTCACTCCTGCAGCTATATCTATTCTATTGATTTATATAAAGAAAAATGGTCTACGACGTAAGGTTTTATAAATGAGTCTGTTTGAAAATTTACAAAAATTATTGGATCAAACAGATCTTAAGGTTACTGAATTACAAAAGCAGCAGTTAGTTAAACTGGTTGAGTTATTAAATAAGTGGAATAAAGCTTACAATCTCACTTCTGTCAGAGACCCTGAGCAAATGCTTGTGAAGCATATAATGGACAGTATAGTTGTATCACCATATCTTAAAGGAAAGCGCTTTATTGATGTTGGTACAGGGCCTGGCTTGCCAGGACTGCCGTTAGCTATTTTAAATCCGGATAAACAATTTGTTTTATTAGATAGTTTAGGGAAACGCTTACGATTTATTCGTCAAGCGCTTTTGGAACTTGGTTTGAAGAATGTGACAGCAGTACAAAGTCGTGTAGAAGAGTATCAGCCGGAAGATAAATTTGATGTTGTACTCAGCCGTGCATTTGCTTCACTCAATGATATGCTGTTTTGGTGCAAACATTTACCGAATGAAAAAGGTCATTTTCTCGCTTTAAAAGGTCAATACCCAGCGCAGGAGATAGCTGAACTCGATAAACAGTTTGAATTTATGGAATCAATTTCATTACAAGTGCCAAAACTGGAAGGTGAACGCTGTTTAGTTAAAATTAGATGTATTTAACAACTAATTGATTTTAATATGCACAAAAATTCACCAGCCGGTATACATTACCCATCTTTCTGGGATAAGTGCTTAGCTCTCAGTCTGCATTTTCGAGTAGTTTGAGTATCGTATTAATTTAAATTAAGAGTAGATTTTGTGGGTAAAATAATTGCAATAGCAAACCAAAAAGGTGGTGTTGGTAAAACAACAACTTGCGTAAATCTAGCAGCATCAATGGCTGCCACCAAACGTAAAGTTTTAGTGATTGATTTAGATCCCCAGGGCAATGCAACTATGGGCAGCGGTGTTGATAAATATGAGATTGCTCATAGCGCATATGATCTGTTAATTGATGAGTTACCTCTTGATCAAGTTGTAGAAACTGAAACAACCGGCGGGTATGATCTTGTTGCCGCAAATAGTGATGTGACCGCTGCTGAAGTTAAGTTAATGGAATTTTTTGCGCGGGAAACACGTTTACGCAGTGCGTTAGATAATTATAAAGATAATTATGATTATATTTTTATTGACTGCCCTCCTTCGTTAAATATGCTGACCGTTAATGCGATGACCGCTGCCGATTCAGTGTTAGTGCCGATGCAGTGTGAATATTATGCGCTGGAGGGGTTAACGGCCTTAGTGGATACGATCAGTAAATTAGCCGCGGTGGTAAATTCAGGACTTAAGATCGAAGGTATTCTGCGTACTATGTATGATCCTCGTAACCGTCTCTCCTCAGATGTCTCGGATCAATTGAAAAAACATTTTGGTGAAAAAGTTTACCGCACCATTATTCCTCGCAATATTCGCTTAGCTGAAGCGCCCAGTTTTAGTACTCCCGTTATGTATTACGACAAAACGTCCAGTGGTGCCAAGGCTTACCTCGCATTAGCCGGTGAAATTTTACGCCGTGAAGAGAAACTTGAACAACAAAGTGCTAAAACGGTTTAAATAGGAATGACTATGTTAGGGAAGAAAAGAGGTCTAGGTAAAGGACTTGATTCATTATTAAGCAGCAGTTCATCTAGCCGTCAAAAACAGGTTTCTTATGACGCCGATGCTGAAAAAAACCAGCAATTAGTTGATAATGTTAAAGGAACATTAACCTCTCTTGATGTCAATTCTCTGCAAGCAGGAAAATACCAACCTCGAAGAGAGATGGATAACAACGCATTGGAGGAGCTTGCTAACTCAATCCGTGCGCAGGGGATCATTCAACCGATCGTTGTTAGAGAAACCGGTCATCAAAAATATGAGATTATTGCCGGTGAACGTCGTTGGAGAGCAGCAAAACTTGTTGGGCTGGAAAATATACCCTGTTTAATTAAAAATGTTGAAGATAATGCCGCAATAGCTATTGCATTAATTGAAAATATTCAACGAGAAAATTTAAACGCCATGGAGGAAGCTATTGCATTAAAACGTCTTTTAGAGGAGTTTAAATTAACCCATATTGAAGTCGCTCAGGCCGTTGGAAAATCACGTACGACAATCAGTAATTTATTAAGATTAAATAATTTAAATGAAGACGTTAAAGTATTACTGGAACACGGTGATATTGAAATGGGGCATGCAAGAGCGCTATTAAGCTGCGAAGATGAACAGCAATTAGTATTAGCCCAAATAGTGGTAGCAAAATCATTAACCGTCAGGAAAACAGAGTTA